>JBNLFP010000100.1:0-1713 GCA_050305595.1 Minisyncoccia bacterium | reverse complement strand
CGGCTATGCCCGCGGAGTCATACGTCCTTTCAAGATCCCTAAATTCAGAACCTTTCACACTCCTTTGCCACTCAAAATCAGGCTTTCCATGTCGTAGCAGGGTGATACGCATGCTTATCTTCCGGAACAAACAATCATGCTCAGCGCCTGACGCGTTATACACTGTTTGCATACTTAATCACTTCTGTATCTGACAACTCATGACCAATCCATACCTTGGATTTTCTTGCTCCCGAGCTCGCCGCTAACTCAAGCAGTACACGCTCCTCGACTTGAGATAGACCACCTTCGATCATACTCATCGGCTGAATGACTACTAACGGCGCTGCAGCAAACAGCTTATCGCCATTTAGTTGCTTCATTCCGGCTTTTAGCAGTTCATCTGCCACATCAAACTCCCCTACCAAAAGACGCTTGGTTGTAAAAGCTTGTGTCGGTAGCAAAACGGTAGACTTACCGTTCTCAACGTCCCTCAACTCAAGCCTATTGGGGTGAACCTTAATGTAAACTGTGTTTGAAAACAGATTTCGTAACATCGCGTCAAAACCTCAAGGTACCCAACCTTCTTCCTTTTTTCTGTCGTGCGAACTGATTAGGGTAGGTGTACTTTTTAGCGGAGATGCTCAGTCTCTTCAAAGAAGCGTTAACTATTCCGAGTTTTGACCCACTCCGCTGCCATGAATGATCAATTCCCCAGCAACTCAACAAGAAATATACTCATCCAGGGCATCTACGATCAATTGATGATCTTCAACATCCGACAGACCGGACACTGTGATGACTGCTATTAATCCTGCGCCTTTTACTTTTACCGGTATCGAACCACCCTTAGCGACGAAATCCTTTTCATCCAGGCCGAAAGTATCGGTTAAAGACATTCCACCCTTCTGTAGATCTTCTTTTACGCTTAACGAACTCTCCTCAAAGCGAATAGCCACATTTGCTTTTCGTCGCAACCAGTCATGCTTATCTTCAGGCAGACCATCGCCTATATATTTGAACACTGTGTGATTGAGTCGATCAATCGATACAGCCACGGACTTCTCTTGCTTTCTTGCCAAATTAACAATCTTAAGCCCCATATCGAGCGCCAAATTGTTATCAAATTGAGCCAGGTTTATTTCACGAATCAACAGAGTTCTCCGGTTTGGCGTTAGCGTTTTTAGTTAGCATGTTTTAGCTTCAGTGGGGATGAGCAGCGACTAAACGTCACTAGCCTGCCTTTATTACACGCAATCCCCCACAATTCCTGACAAGTAGCATTGTTTTTTAACTCTATTAACCATTTAAATTCATATACATATATTGGCAATGTATTCACAAACATAACAAGCATCAAACAAAGAATAGCGAACGCACCAAGCCCAGCATAAACAGCTTTTGGTGTAACAGTAGGCTTAGTTTTTTAACTTTTATCATTAGCGCTGATTGCCCTATTAATTTTCTATCTTGTGGACGAGATAAAGAAGTTGTAATTACTTTATCGAGGCAAGGAGAGTTCAAAAAAGAGAAAAATAAATGCGCCCACTTTATCCCGCTATGAATTTAATGGTAGTCCTTGACTCCAACTATGCGCCATGCCATTTACGACATTAGAGAAGTCTGTGCTTTTACTATTTTCATTTCGTACTTTACAGAATTCCACGTCAGGATTGAATAAAGAAGAGGCCAAACTTCGACCTGCGGCTATAATACCGGCTGTTTTTTTCACTC
>JBNLFP010000099.1:0-8216 GCA_050305595.1 Minisyncoccia bacterium | reverse complement strand
TGATCTTTATTTTACAGCGTCCTTCAAAGCTTTAGCAGCGCGGAACTTTGGAACACGCATAGCTGGTACTTCGATAGCTTCACCAGTACGTGGGTTACGAGCTGTACGAGCATTTCGCATTTTAGCGGAGAAGATACCAAGACCGGCAATAGATACTTCGTTACCGCTCTTTAGAGAATCAACGATGCTAGAGATGAGAGTTTCAACAGCGCGTTCTGCGTCTGCCTTAGTTACATCAATAGTCTCGTGCACTTTAGTGATTAGGTCTGCCTTGTTCATAAGATAATTTATTGAGGTGAGTTAATAATTATTAGCTGCCAGATCTTTGGCTTACAAAACATTATATAGCAAGGTTTTTTTGACGCACGACTTGCGTGCTGAATAATATGTGGTGTATTTAATTCTTAATTTTTTACTTTAGACAGTTTCTTAACTGTGTTAATGTATTCTGCATGTCTATGAAGATTGGAGTAATGGGTGCACGCGGCAGTTTTTCGGAGATGGCCGGAGAAATGTACGTGCGTGAAAACAACCTAGAAGATACTGAGATCATTCCTTTGGTTAGCGCTGAAAACGTGTTGTCAGAGTTAGTTGAAGGTAAAATTGATCGTGGTATTTTCCCGATTGAAAACAGTAACGGCGGTATTGTGATTGAGGCGGTGGAAGCTATGGCCAAGTATAATTTTGCGATAGAGAAGATGTTTGAAATGGATGTACACCATCATCTATTGGTAAAGCCGGGCACTGTAGCTTCACATATAAAAACAATTGTGTCACATGATCAGGCGTTGAAACAGTGTCGCATGTATTTAAAACGTGTGTGGCCAGAAGCCGAAGTGGTACCATATAAAGACACTGCAGCGGCAGCGGAAGCTCTGCATACTGGTGAATTACCAGACACGACTGCTGTAATCGCCCCACGTCGGGCAGCCAACATGTATGGATTGGAAATTTTGGAGGAGTCAGTACAGGATCTGAAATTTAATTACACTTCTTTTGTGGTAGCAAAGCACATTTAAACAAAAGGCCGGCCCCGAAGGGCCGGCCTTTTGTTTAAATACTGTCGGATATCGAGTAAATCGGAGCAATCATAGCCAGAGCAAAGAAGCCCACCGTACCACCGATTACCACCATCAACATTGGTTCAATAATAGTAGAAAGGTCTTTTGTTTTACGTTCAACTTCAGTTTCGTAAAATACCGCTAATTGACGCATCATTTCGCCAACTTGTCCCGTTTCTTCCCCCACTAGAAGCATTTCACCAACGAACACAGGGTAAAGCTTTTCGTGTTTTACAAAAGTGGCAGATAGCTCTTGTCCTTGCTCTACCGCTTTGGCTGCTTCTGCCAGTACTGGTTTGTAGTAAACATTTTGTACTACGTCTTTAGTAATTTCGAGTGCACGAATTACGTCTACTCCAGCGGTTAGAAGGGAAGAAAGGGTACGAGAAGTACGGGCTGAGTTTGTTTCTTTCACCATGGTGCCGATAACAGGGAGGTGAATGAATGCCCAGTGTAAAATAATTTTTCCAATCTTTGTTCGAGCAAAAGCAATGAATCCAACTACTACACCTACCATACCAAGCAATACAAGAAGTGTATGGGCCACCATAAACTTTGAAGTCGCAATCAATACAGTAGTAGTAGTTGGCAAGTCAATTGCCAAACTTTCGAAAGTTGCTGTGATAGAAGGCATAACATAAATCATCATCAGCACACCAATACCAAGCATGATAGTCATTACGATGGCCGGGTAAATCATGGCACCCTTAATCTTTTTACGCAGGCTTGAAGAACGCTCCATCTGGGTAGCGAGTACGGTCAAAGTCTCTGCCAAGCTACCACTTTCTTCACCAGCCTTAACCATGGCTATATACAAATCATCAAATACTTTGCTGTGAGCAGCTAAAGATTCGTTCAGCTGGTCACCTTTTTGGACTCGTGCTTTTACGTCACGAATAGTCAGCTTAAGCTTTGGGTTTTTACTCTGACGCTCCAACACTGACAGAGCACGTGTAATAGGTAAGCCAGCCTTCAACATGGCACCCAGGTTACGAGTAGCCAACACCAAGTCGTCTAACTTAACGCGGCTGATTAAGGCGTTAATTTTTTCTGAATTAAAAAGTTTTTTCAACGAGAAGGTGGTTTCTTTGTTGACACTGACAACTGTATGACTAGACTGCCGAGCAATGTCATACACTTCGAAACGGTCTTTGGCCTCAACTGTTTCTTGCACCCTTTGTCCGTCTTTAGTTGTACCGGTATAGGTGAATTTCATAGTTATTACTCATTAATCACGCGCAATACTTCTTCGATACTGGTGATACCTCGAGCTGCTTTGTAGATACCATCTTCAAGCATAGTTAACATTCCTTCTTCGCGGGCTACTTTTTCGATGTCGTCAGCGGTAGCTCCCTTAATTACGGTCTCTTTGATAGATTCTGTAACAGTTAGCACTTCGTGAATGCCTAAACGTCCCTTATAAGCCTCTTCGTCCTCCACGCCTTCAGCTGGACGGTAAAACGGAATAGAGTTCCAGGTGTCATCCTTCTTTACAATCTTTTCAGCTCGTAAAGTTTCTAGCACTCGTGCCATATCAACGTGTCGTTCGAGTTCTTTACGCTCATCAGCCCCAAGAGTGTAGGCCTCTTTTTTATCGGTCAGTTTACGTACTAGTCGTTGACCGACTGCTACACGTAAACTGGATACCAGCAAGAATGATTCGACACCCATATCCATCAAACGAGCCACTGTACCGGCCGCACTGTTGGTGTGAACAGTAGCTAATACTTGGTGACCAGTTAAGGCAGCGTTGATAGCTAGACTAGCGGTTTCTTCGTCGCGAATCTCACCAACCATGATCACGTCAGGGTCCTGACGCATGAGGGTACGTAAGCCGTTTGCAAAGGTAAATCCAATGTCTGGTTTAACCTGTGTTTGGTTGACTCGTGGCATTTGGTACTCAATCGGATCCTCAATGGTAGAAATATTTACTTCAGGTGTGTTTAAAAGATCGAGAATGGTGTAAAGAGTGGTGGTTTTACCACTACCGGTTGGACCGGTTACCAAAATAATACCGGTAGTTTGTTTCATGGCATCGTGTATACGTTCTAGAGTTTCACCATGGAAACCAATACCTTCCAGTGTGAAGCCGCTGCGGTTTTCTCGCAAAAGACGCATTACCACTTTTTCTCCAAAGAAAACGGGTAAGACAGAAACGCGGAAGGACACTTTCTGACTATCCATCTCCATTTTAAAGCGACCGTCTTGAGGTAGGCGTTTTTCGTCTAGCTTCAGACTTGAAAGAACTTTGATACGAGCGGCGATACTATTAGCGGCTAGTTTTGGTAGGGTCATCGCGTCGTGCAAGATGCCGTCGATGCGATAGCGAATTAACATTTCTGTTTCCATCGGTTCAATATGAATATCAGAGGCACCTTGAATGATGGCATGGCGTAAAATCGTATCTACAATACGTACAACCGGTAGATCTTCGGCCATTTTCTTCAGGTCTTCAGGACTAGCTTCTTCGCCAGCATCATTTACTACCTTCAGTGCCTTAGCCTCGTCAGCAATAATATCTCCGAACTCATCTTTAAGAGTCTTTTGGTATTGAAGTAATACCTCACGCATGCTTTCAGTGTCGGTCAACCGAGGGAGTATTTTCAAGCCAACTTTCTTTTTAATAAAATCAATCGCTGGCAGGTCGGCGGTGTTAAGCATGGCTACCTCAAGCGCCTTGTCGCTCTTTTTATAAGCCACAATATTATGATTGCGAGCAATCGGTTCAGGAATTAGAGAAAGGATGTCAAAATCAATCTTGATCCCTTTGAGTGACACAAAAGGAATGCCGAGTACGTGTGATTCAATACGACGTAAGTCGTCTTCTTTTAAGTGACCGCCCGCAAGAAGTGCCTCAGACAGAGTTCGGCCCTCGTCTTTGGCGATTGCTTCGGCAGCAAGTAGGTCTTGTTTTGATATCAAGCCAGACTCGGTAGCAAAGCGTTTTAGTTGTGAATCTTGAATACGCATACCTCCACTTCAAAGAAGTACAACTTCTTTGAATTGTTATGCACTAATTATAGCGTACGGTTCGTCACATAAAGTTTCAGTGTGTTGAGAAACTTGTTTGGACAAAGAAAAAAGCCGAGCGCAGATGCGTTCGGCTTTGTTGCGGAGTGACACTCCGGATCAGTTAACCTTTTCGTTGTGCATGTCAGCCCAGAAGTCAAAAATCTGTGTAAGCTGCTTTTGTTCTTTCTCCGTGTAGGAGGAGTTTTGTTGCACTTTTGTGTATGTGCTTGTGGCGTCGTTCAGTTTGTCCTGAGTATAAGCCAGACAGAGAAGTGCTGCGACCAAGGCCGCAACACCGAATGTGAGCAGGTACTGTTCGTACTTTCTGAGAATCATTGGGAAACCCTCTTGTTCAGTGAGTCGATGTTGCAATTAGACGCGTAATATTTTCAAGAGCGTCTACAATCTCGGTCAGATTGAAGTCGTTTAGAATTCCAAACGGGACTCCTACAAAAAGGAGAACGGCGAGTGAACCAAGTCCGATTTGACGAATACTTGTTTTCAACATTTCCACCTACAAACCTCTTGTTTACTCTCATAATTATAGCACATTTTAAGTAAAAAAGCAAGGGTAAGTGAGTAGATAATATGGCTATCTTGCACTGTTATTAATATAGTGATACATTACTCATACGACAGAAATGCTCGGCCACTTGGCCGGGCATCTTGTTTGCCACAACAATTTATTAGTAAGTGTTGTACATATAATATGTTTGATTTAAAGGTAATTAACGCCGTTTTGGCGGAAATGGAAGAGGAGCGCGGTATTCCGCGTGAGCGTATGCTAGAGGCTATCGAACAGGCTTTAGCTACTGCGTACAAAAAAGAGTTCGGTAAGCGCGGTCAAATTATTCGTGCTAGTTTCGATAAAAATACCGGAGACACCAGCTTTGAGCAGGTGAAATTGGTGGTGGACGAATCAATGTTGCGAGAAGATGATGAAGAGGGAGAAGAAGAGATGGTGAACGAGGACAGTCTTGAGCTGTCTGAGGACAAGAAGGTTCGTTTCGATCCTGAAAAGCACATCATGATCGACAACGCTCGCTTGATCAAAAAGGATGTAGAGGTGGGTGAGGAAATGGTGTTCCCACTTGAGCCACAAGCCGACTTCGGTCGTATTGCAGCACAAACAGCTAAGCAAGTGATTATTCAGAAGGTGCGCGAAGCTGAAAAAGACGCGGCTTTATCTGAATTTGGTCAAAAAGAAGGAGATATTGTGGTTGGACAAGCGCAACGCTTCGAACGTGGCAATCTTTACGTGGACCTTGGTCGCATCACCGCTGTGATGCCTTATGAAGAACAGATTCCTGGCGAGCGTTTTCGTCCCGGAGAACGAGTTCGAGCTCTTCTACTTAAGGTGGAGGAAGGTCAACGTGGCGTGTTCTTGAAGTTGTCTCGTTCACATCCAGATTTCCTGGCTTCTCTTTTTGCTGTTGAGGCACCAGAACTACAAAATGGTTCTGTGGAGGTGAAAGCGATTGCTCGTGAAGCAGGTAGCCGTTCTAAAATAGCAGTTGCAGCCAATGATGAACATCTTGATCCTGTTGGTTCATTGGTTGGTCAGCGTGGTGTACGTGTGTCTACTGTAATGAGTGAGTTGGGTGGTGAGAAGATCGATATTATTGAGTGGTCTCCAGAACCTATAGAGTTCATTGAAGATGCCTTGTTACCAGCACGTGTATTGTCTGTAAAGATTGAGACCGAACCTAATGAAGAAGAGGGTACGCATGGCCATGCTACTGTCGAGGTGGCACCTGATCAGCAGTCACTAGCTATTGGTCGTGGCGGTCAAAACGTACGTTTGGCGGCTAAGTTGACTGGTTGGAAGATTGATATCTTCTCGGCCCAGGGTGAAGAGTTGGCGGAAGCAGATGGTGAAGAAGTGTCAGTTGCTCCTTCTACTGAGGAAGGTGCTGATATTGCTACTATGGAAAGTGAGACAGCTGAAACTACCAAGCCAGAACTACCAGCTGAGGATGCTCCAACCGAGGATCGCGATCCAAAAGACTTTGATGAGGAGGAAGAGGTAGATACTCCAGAAGAAGCAGAGAAATTAGAGACAGAAAGCGAGGAAGCTTCTGAAGAAGAAAAGGCATAAATCGCAGTGTATAATTGAAAACATCAATAATTAAGTAAAATTATGAACTTACTACATGATATTGCTCCAGGAACTAAGGAAGAGATGAACGTGATCATCGAAATCCCTAAGTTCTCTAAGAACAAATATGAAATTGATAAGGAAACTGGCATGATTGCTCTTGATCGCGTGATGCACACTGCTCAAGATTATCCTTTTGATTATGGTTTTGTGCCACAGACGCTATTTGATGATGGTGACGCACTAGATGTCGTGTTGGTTACTACCTATCCACTAGCACCAGGTATATTGGTCAAGGCACGTCCGGTTGCAATCATGGAAATGATGGACGGTGGTGAACGTGATGACAAGATTGTGGCAGTACCGGTAGAAGATCCTCGTTTTGAAAACGTAAAGGATCTAGCCGATTTGAACCCACACTTCATTAAAGAGATGAGTCACTTCTTCGAAACTTACAAAAAAGTTCAAAACAAAGAAGTGTCTGTAGGTGAGTGGCATGGAGCAGATAAGGCAATGGAGGCCTTTGAGCACAGTCGCGAATTGTACACCAGCAAGGGCTAATTTAAGCCATATTTGATAGACGTGTGTATAAAACGGCTCGGCGCTTTACGCCGAGCCGTTTTATAATGTGTTTACAACGGAATTACGAATTTAATAAACTGTATGAAACAATCTTCTTCTTTTGCACATCAATATAAAACCCCTAAACCCTTAACGATATCTTCAGCTCTTTTGAGTTTGATAGTGACAGCTTTGGTTTTGTTAGCAGCTTCTTCAGTTAGCGCTCAGGATACAAATACTCCTTCGTTCTCAGATCGAAGAGAAGAAGCCAAAGCTGCTGTAGAAGCACGTCGAGCAGAAATGGCGAGTACTACCGAAGCGCGTCGTGTAGAAAGGCAGGAAAAAATAGAAACCCACCGAATGGAGATAGAAGAAAAACGTGCAACCTTCGCTAGTTCTACAGCAGAACGTCGTGAAAAATTGGAAGAAAAACGTGCAATGTTGGCCAGCTCTACAGCAGAGCGTCGCGCAGCTCTAGGAGAAAGGGTGCAGGATCGTATCATGCAGATTGGAGAAAGAGCCACTGGATTATTAGAAAGAGCTATTGAAAAGATGGGCTCTTTCAGTCAGCAACTTCGTGAACGTACCTCTACTCTAGAGGATAATGATGTAGATGTTGATGCGGTTTATGACTTGCTTGATGACGTTGATGCTCTGTTGGATGACGCAAAGGATGCGATAGATGGTATTGATGTGAATGTCGAATATGCAACTACTTCAGATGATCCAAAGGCTGATTGGGAAGAAGCAAAAGTCCAGTTCCAGTCAGTGCGTGAGATTTTACGCGAGGCACGTGACACTTTACACGAGGCGCTAGCTGCATTGAAGGAGGCTGTGCGCGAGTCTGGTTACGGTAATGGTGTGAGTAATGCAGTCCGCAACAACGGTAACGGTAATGAAGAAGACGAGGAAAACAACGACGATAACGACACTAGTACTAGCACCGCTACCAGTACCGACACTACCGAGTAATTAATTTATATAAATTATGGAAAATATCGATAAGCAACCAGACCAATCAAAGGCACCAACTCCAGAACCAGTGCCGGAAATTCCAGATTCAGAGATGAAATTACCAGATGAGCAGTTTGGTCATGGTGATGCGCCGGAAGCACCGAAAGATCATATTGTATCCCCTTGGTTGGTAGTAGCATTAATTATTGTTTTGGTAGTGTTGGGAGGTGTGATTGTCTGGGGCGATGCTTTGGTAAAAATGTTGGCGCCTTTGCAACAAGCTGATACGACAATGGAAGGTGATGCGATGACTAGTGAAAAATCACAGCCAGAGGAGGTTGTGACCGAAGAAGATATTACTGCCATGGAGGCCGAATTAGAGGCAGAGGTCAATTTAGATGATCTTGATAATGATCTAGATTCCATTGATGCAGAACTTGATAGCGCTTTATAGGAATCGTGTGGTGTACGAAAGGGCGGACAACTGAAAGCTGTCCGCCCTTTCGTTTTCTGCGCTTATATGTTTTAAT
>JBNLFP010000098.1:0-2098 GCA_050305595.1 Minisyncoccia bacterium | reverse complement strand
CAGCCGCTACCCGTTCTGGATAAGTTGCTGCGTCTGCGGCAAAGTCATCTCGTGAACGGGCATCACCTTTGGCACGCGAAATAATAGAAAGAATTTTTCGTGGTTCAAACTCTTTTGGATTGTAGCCGCCTTCCTCCAAAGCTTTTTTAATAGCGCGGACACTGTCGGCTCGATCATGAATAACGAAGTGACGCTTCAGACTCATCATCTCGTGAAACTCACGCAACATACGTACACCAAAAGAATGGAAGGTAGTAACTAAGGGTGTCGAGTCCAGAAGGGCTCGGTCGGTTGGTGGAAAGCGACGTAAAAGTGTCATGGCACGCTCACGCATTTCCTTGGCTGCTTTGTTGGTAAAGGTTACTGCCAAGATGTTGTGTGGCGCTACCCCTTGATGAACCAGGTGAACTATACGATGTGTAACAGTTTTTGTTTTACCAGAACCTGCCCCCGCCAGTACTAATAGTGGTCCTTCGGTAGTAACTACCGCCTCCTTTTGTCGGTCGTTTAATTCAGCAAGATAATCCATGGTTGGTCATTATAACGGAAGATACCGTATTATATTAAGTATAAAAGCACAAAGTAAAATCCGGTACTGTCAATAGCTAAAAAAGCCCTATTTTGAATCGTTTTTTTCATGTTTTTTGGCATAGTGAAAAAAGTGGATACCGTCAATGTTGGACTGGCTGAGGGTCTAGTATCATATCCAAGTTACCCGTGTTAGACGTTTTTCTGAAGCGGCGGTGAGACCATTTGAATTTGTGAAAACACAACTACCAGAACCCAACCCGGACGATGCCTTAGGTGCCAGTATCCGAAAATGGTTGCGTCATAATTATTCTCAATACCTATCAACCAATCCTCAGTTGGTCCTGTTGACCTTAGCTGTAGTGATTGTGGTTGTTCCTCTTTCTGCAAAGGCAGGTTTTTTGTCTGTTGTATCTGATTTTCTTAGCGGTGAAGAGTTGGTTTACGAACGCCCACTAGCTAAACAAACAGCTGGCGATGTAAAACTTCTGTCGGCCGGGGTTAGTCCAGATCCAACTGCTAATCAAGGTGGTGGTGACATCATTGTTGAAGAAGGTGCCCTACTCTCTAGCGGACCTTTTGCTGCTGATGATTACTCAACCACCAATAACGGACAAATCAGTATTCATACTATCCGACCATGTACTGAAGAACAGTGTGAGACTTTGTCACATATCGCAGATATGTACGGTGTTTCTGTAAATACAATTTTGTGGGCCAATGATATTGATGATCCTAACTTAATTAAACCAGGCGACGATTTGGTCATTCTTCCTATTACCGGAGTGCGTCATTTGGTTAAAGATGGTGATACTTTAAATAAGATTGCTAAGAAGTACGGAGCTGAGACTGATGAGCAAGTTGAGTCAATGGTAGCGGATATTTTGAACTACAATCGTTTAGCTTCAGCGGCAGACGTTCACGTGGGTGATATTGTGGTGGTGCCAGGTGGCACAATGCACACAGCTGCTCCTAAAACTAGTCCCACCAAAAGTTCCTCCCCAACCAGAGTAGCTCAGTCTTCTGGTGCTAGTGGTCTAGTCAATCCAGTGCCAGGTGCCATAAAGACTCAAGGCATTCACGGTTATAACGCGGTCGACTTAGCGGCATCTATTGGTACTGCCGTACGCGCTGCAGCTGATGGTGAGGTGATTCTTTCTAAGAGTGGTGGATGGAATGGTGGTTATGGTACTTACATTGTGATACGTCACGCAAATGGAGTACAAACTCTTTACTCTCATATGTCACAAAATTACGTTGGTGTTGGGGCTAGTGTGTCTGCAGGTGAAACAATTGGTGCTGTTGGTAATACCGGTAAGTCGACCGGACCGCACCTTCACTTTGAGGTTCGTGGCGCCACTAATCCGTTTTAGATAAACAAGGAGCAGCGAAGCTGCGACTATGTTTATCTTAGTGACCTAATTTTTAAGGAGCGATAGTGACTATAAAAATGGAAATACTCTTGTAGTGCAGAACGCTAGAGCGTATGAGCCCCTACCTAGGGCGAATACGCGCTGGCGTCCTGCGCTAGAAAACAAAGACAGGTGTCCCATGCTAGGCAAAATGGATA
>JBNLFP010000097.1:0-1570 GCA_050305595.1 Minisyncoccia bacterium | reverse complement strand
AACTATGGAAGCGTTGTGGGATGACCCTGTACGTTGAATATCACCATTCCAATAGTCCTGGGCGCCCTCAACCAAACCGATACCCGTCGTGGGCTACTAGTGCACTGGTGCAACGGACTTTAATCCCGCACAACAACACATGTTTCTAGCTATTAAAGTCGTAAACTCACAACCTTGCCGCACGCGGGCTTCATAGACGACTTAGATTGTCGGTAGGTCGTTAAAGTCGTAAACAACGCATTGATATTATCCAACACGAACCCACACCCCAGATAAAGTCGCGAACAAATCATATCATCATGTGTACATAATCATGCTATCAACACGAATTGGGTAGAAATTTTAAGCCAATCACATAACATAATTACTAGATGGGAATTTTGATACATGACGCTACGGAGCGTCATCTTCCAATACGACCTCTAGCTACTGAAACAAACAGGTGCGGAATGCAACCGAAACTCTCATTTCGGTGAAAATCAATACTGCCAGGAAGTAGACATTAATAATGTCTTTAGATTAGTGGAGCAGTTGCGCTAGCGGTTGCGCTCGCTCGAAGGCTTTGCTAGGTCGAGCTCCTCACTTTCTATGCAAGGATCGGATTCAAACAACTCAGAAACTGTACACGCGAAATCCATCAGCGCCTGTTCGTCCTTAGGTTCGTGAGGCTTCATTAATTCAACAATTTCTTCCACAGAATAATTTTCTATACCAACATCTCTCGTAGACAGGAAAAGGTGGCTAAATAGCTTTGGCATATTCTTTACCTCTAGTAATATCTTGATTGTTACATTTCAATCTAACAAGCTCGATAGAGTTAGCTACTGCTGCAGCGGTTATGTCGGCAACAAACGCCATGGAATCGGTATGCTTTACCCTAAAAACACCACTTTCTCTCGATGTGATATACAAAATGCCTATCATGTCTTGCCTGGTTCCAGACCAGGCGTTTAGAGGCGCAACCATCATGGTTTTTATTTCGTCAGGATAGTCACGATCATTTTTTGTCAAATGATATGCACCAAGTTCCGCCGCCTTAGGTATATCGCAATAAAATAAAACGCCTTGGGCATTTTTATCCTCCCTAAGGAAACGTGGTATCCCCTGATTTATAGGTATAGGTTCTGAGTTTTTCTTTCTATGAGAATTAAGGCACTTGGACCGCGCGTACGTTTTATAAACTATAGATTTCTTGTCTTTTTCATACACCGCGAGGCGTATAGCAGCACCAGTTGTTTCATCACCTGTAAGCAGGCGAAAATGCTGGACGACATTTTCGCATACTTGAGTAAGCAAAATTTCAAGATCCTTTGTTAGCTTTCCCTTTGAGTATTTTTTGTTCGGAGCTAATCTTTCATGCAACTCTGACTGCTTGTCCCTTATGTCATGAGCTAGCCTGTGTAAATGGTATTTGGTATCAAGAGATCTCTTCGTTCTTTTCCGCAAGTAAAAAAACGCGCCGGTGAAGAAGCCACCAATTACGAATACCCCTAGTAATAAAAGCCACCTGAGGTCTATCTCAGCCACCGGCTCAATATCTGAAGGCCACCACCAAGGTGCCCCCATAGAC
>JBNLFP010000096.1:0-6230 GCA_050305595.1 Minisyncoccia bacterium | reverse complement strand
TTTCAAAGGAGTACGATCATCTGTCTTTACTCGCATCATTCTTTCTAATTCTTTTGGGTTGATTTCGTTATCGTGTACACCAGAAGCCCTATCCTGGTTCGGTGTGCTGTCGACCGGTTCTGATTTAGGTAATTCTTTTTTTACTAAACCCGATAAAACATCGCTTAAGCTAGCGTCGGTCTTTTTTGAATCACTTCTTGAGGCTGGTTTTTTCTCTGGCTTCTTAGTGCTCTTCTCTTCTTTACTACTGTTAGAGATATCCTTTAAAACAGAACGTAAATCCTCAAGACTCTTTGTTGGAGCAGGTTTGCGAACAGATTTGTCATTACCAACAACCCTTTCACCGCCATTAAACCTGGATGCTCTATCGTGTCCGTTACGATTACCAGTGTTTGATTTATGATGATTTGCTGATGAGTTGTCAGGACGTGATTTGTTTTCCCGTCTCTCGTTTCGCTTAATATCGTCTTCCTCTTTACCTGATTCATGCCAATTTTTAATACTTTGTTCTACATCGGTACGGTTAGTGGTAAACAGCGCACGACTAGAGTCAACAATTTCATCCTTAAGTGACTGCGATGGATGCTCCAAAGGTGGTAACGTAACAGCTGAGAATGGTGTTGACCCAATACCGTCAATCATAAGCGTCAGATAGATTTGTGCGAAACTCAGGTTCACTAAATCAACCGCCATAAATTTTGGCGCAAACACTGTTTCTAGCACTTCGGCGTCAAATGGACCGACCCGAAAAGAAATAGTAGTACCAACGTTACCAAATACGGCATTGCGCACATCTTCTTCCATCTGCTCGATATATTGATGAGCAATAGTTAAATTGAGCTTGTATTTACGTGCCTCAGAAAGTATGTCAGCAAAAGTTGAGTTGGAGAAAGACTGAAACTCGTCTACATAGAAATAGAAGTTGGGCATCAATTTCATTTCGTCAGGAGACAAATCGGCGCGACTCATTGCTGCCAAATAGATACGAGTAGTAAGCATGCTACCTAGCAGGTTGGCATTGGTCTCGCCTATTAAACCTTTAGACAGATTCATGATAACAATCTTCTTCTCATCCATAATCTTACGCAGATCAAAAGATGACTTGGGTTGACCAATGATATTACGAATCAATGGGTTAGCGGTAAACTGACCAATTTTGTTCTTAATTGCGTCACCCGCCTCTTGCATGTAGCGCTCATTGTACTTCGCAAATTCATCTACCCAAAAAGACTTTACCGCTGGATCGGAAATATTATCCACAACCTTCTTGCGGTAACTTTTGTCGGACAACATGCGATTTACACCCAGTAAAGTAGAATCCGGATACTCCAATAAAGCCAACAAGGTATTGGAAAGAATGTACTCCATACGACCACTCCAGGCATCTACCCAAATCTTCTTAAAAACTGACATCAGACCTGACACTACTAAGTGACGCCGATCCGGCCCAACGTCCTCCATAACATTGAAAGAAACTGGATGCTCCATATCGTGTGGAGCAAAATACAGCACATCTTTAATGCGCTCTTCAGGAATATAGTCGAGCAAAGTTTCTGCTGTTTGCCCATGAGGATCAATAAAGGCGAAACCTTCACCGTTGCGGATATCCTGCACAGCCATATTTTCAAGCAGGGTTGATTTACCCATACCTGTCTTACCAATCACATAAACATGACGGGTACGGTCCTTCGCTTTAATGCCAAAAGGAGTGTTTTTTCCTCTGGCATCAGTCTTAGCAAAAAAAGTAATTCGTTCCGGATCGTATGACATCACTTAATTATATCAGAAGCCTACCTCACCCCCAGCTGAAGAAGTTGTATCAGAAGACGGATTCAAGGCCGCTTGAGTGTAAATGTTGCTAGGAGCCCAAATCATCCAACTCATTACTCCAGCATCATAACTAGCCTGAATTTCAGCCCTCACGTCGGCCGCGTCGTAGTCTCCTCCGTAATCAAAATCCTGTATCCAAGTTCGTAACTTACTGGCTGGATAAACCGCTTTTTTGTAAACAGCTGGAGTTGTTGTGCCTATCCTGGTATGAGTGAAGCCCTGCATGGGGGTTGTTTCTGCGGCCAGACGTGACACTCCACTAGCCATAGCGTAATTAACTACTTTGTAAGGATAATCATTTGGATTACCCAGACCAAGGAAACTTTTAGGATAATGCGACGGATATACCATTGGTGCAACAAAATCAAAGTATGGCACTGCCCTTTCAATAACCTGACCAATGGACAAATCATCGTAGTTTGTCGTCACCATCCCAAACAGATCTACAGAAGTCCAAGGTGTGGAGGATGCGCGACCTGTGTTGGTGTGATTATAGTCTGCAAACAATTCTTCATTATCTAACTTGTTGTTAAGATACTTGAAAAATTCCTCAAGATTAGCCTGCATATTATCATCCCCCGGATAGTCCTGAGACAAGACGAAAGCTATATCGTCCATTGGACCATCGGATGGATAACGCACGTAATCAAAATTTATTTCATCGAAACCAACGTTGTAAACATCTCGTGATAATTCCACCACCTGGTCCCAATAAGTACGAGCACCTACATCAATGAAAGATAGTCCCTTATTGTCATACCAGATAGACTCTCTGTCAGCTTTCCTTACCGCTAATTCCGGATGTAATTTTGTATAAAAAGGATCCTGAAAGACCGTAAGCCGCGCGATTGTGTAAATACCCAAGTCGTGCAATTCGTTTATAAATTGACGCATCTCTGACGTACCACAACCAGAAGCTTGCCAAGCAGGTAGCCAAAACTCACTTTCAGGTCGGAAGGACAAAGTACCTGAATAATCTTTTACATCAATAACTATGCTGTTAACTTCCGTTTCTTGTACTAAAGATACTATTTGAGAACGGAAACTGGGCGTACCGACCACACAGGCGGTCATATAGACCGCCTTTACCTGTTCAGGCTTAGGTTGATGTCTTACCTCAACACGATTGTCAGGTACGTTTCTTTGTTTGTCTTCGGTTGCTTCTTGATCAGTATTACCAGCTTCCAAAACTTCATCTACTCGCTGGTAAGATACTGCACTCCACTTAGGTACCATTATGAAAGATCCGGCCAGTAAGGCCGCGGCACCCATAGTGACTGCAGCAGTTTTGATCATACTGTTTCTTTATTTTCTACTTCAGCATCGAGTAAAGAAGGCTGGCTTTCAGTAAATGAGTCTGTGCCACTCTCACCGTTTCCTCGGTCAATTCGGCGATAATAAGAACTGCGACGTAAGGAGTAGCCGATAATCACCAATAATATTCCAACCGTAATTAAACCGTAATTCTTCCAACGGTCTGGGGTGCCGATTACTGGTGCAAACAACACCACTATACCCAACAACAAAACCAATGATTCTCGTGACATAATGGCGATTATAACATAAGAAGTTCCTGAAAATCACTCTTCAAATTTTAGAAAAAGGCGGTCGCAAAGCGACCGCCCTTTACTAAAATGTCTCTATCATCACGTCGTCTTTCCGGTAACGCATTTCTCTCTCAAAACAATGATTTCCGACAGGATGGTTCCAATATGGTGAATCACTGCGCGAATAATAATCCGGCAAGAAACTAGATTCGGCAGATATTGCTCTTATCTTTTGGTCTTCATAGACTGAACCTTCATCAGCTACGTCCCTTTCAGTCTCAAAAGTGGCACAGAGTTCAAAGACAGCAACATCTACTTCGATACCATCATCATTTGTTTCTGAGTATTCTGACAACGCCCTATAACCATAGGCTTCTTTAGTCTTCGGATCAGCTGGCAATGAATAACCGCGCAATGAGTCATTAAGATCACTTAGATCATCAGGCAAACTACCCTCGCCTATCCAGTAGGAGTTGATTTGCCACTGCATAGAAGATAGATCAGAAAGACGTTCATCATCAAATCTTTCTGCACGGGCAGCAGCTGGACCACCAGTAACCATGAAGCCACCAACCAAAGCTAATACGATAGCCACCAAACTAATAACAGCAAAAATATGAGCACTTGGCATTCCCACCCCTTTATTACCTGATCGCACAAACAGTTGATAGTAGGATGCTACACCACCGGCGACTAATATCAATAATCCGGCCTTAGTCAACATTCTTATCCCTAATTCTCCAGACAAAAAGCCATAAATCAATGTGACCAAAGTCCCAACCAACACTAAACCGGCCACCAATAAAACCGTGACTGACAAGAAACGCTTGGTCCAAGATACAACAGATTTAGCGGCTTGCGCACCTTTGTAAAGTACCACTAGGAATAACGGTGTAGCCACAAACAGCACAGCAAGGGCGACTCGAGCGTATTCTTTATTGTCATTCGCACGCCAGGCTGTATCCGTTAAGAGGTCTGGGATTAATTTTTCAATCCAAACAAACCCGAGTTGTACAACCGCCAAAGTCACTGCCAATAGAGCTAGGAAATGAATACCAGCCAATACCGCATCAAGACCGTTAAACTTTTTTTCCTTCTCCGCTTGGAAAGTGGAGATTATCGCCAACACAACAACAACTAAAACAGTCACAATGGTTGCGGGGATTAATAATACAAGTAAAGGCATATATAGTTTTTATTAAGCTATTTCCTTTATTATAACACCAGTAATGTTAAGCAGGTTCCACAATTAAGACAAATTCTCCTTTTTGGTGCACTTGATTTTCTTGGAAGTAAGCTAGCATTTCTGTCGCAGTACCCTGCACCAACTCTTCGTGCATTTTAGTTAATTCGCGAGCCACAGTCACACGTAAACTTTCTGGTAGTTCACTTAAAGATTCCAAGGTTTTCATAATGCGATGGGTAGATTCAAAAAAAACCACCGGCAATTTGTAATTTCCTAAACTGTTGAAAAAAGTTTGCCGACCCTTCTTTTGCGGTACAAAACCAAGAAAAGCGAACTGGTTACCAGTAATACCAGCAATTGAAAAAGCCGCAGTAACTGCTGAAGCGCCTGGTATCACTTCTACAACAACACCAACTTCTCGCGCTCGACCAATCAACAACACTCCCGGATCACTAACCCCCGGTGTGCCCGCATCTGAAACCAAAGCAATCTGCCTCCCTTCTGCTAAATCTGATAACACATCGTCATGAACTTTATCACTAGCATGTGCGTCGTAACGCTTCATTTTTGTGTCGATTTCATAGTGCTTGAGCAACTTGCCTGTTACACGGGTGTCTTCACACAAGATATAGTCAGCCTCCTTAAGTATTCGTAAAGCACGCAAGGTGATGTCCTCTAAATTTCCAATCGGTGTCGCTACTACACTTAACTTTCCAGTTTCCATCCCTCAAAACTAGCACCGTAGGGACAAAAAGAAAAGGCCAGTGCTTTAAGCGCCAGCCCGCCGCAACAATTGTCACAGCATATATATTCCTAACTTCGGAGCTATACCCTTCGCTCTCGGTATAGCACTACCGCGCCAGTAGGTATTGGCCAGTATATCTTTCACAGCGACGTGGAGCTTTCCCGTTGTGTCTGGACCGAGTCTGTCGACGATCCAGTCTGCCTGCGCTCGGAACCCCTCAATCTTATTCAACTTCATTGTTTTTGTGTCTTTACTGACTGAACGACTCACTAACTCTTCGAAACAACGAATCTCCTCCAGCTGCATGAACATGATGATTGTATCGTAAGCCTTAGTGGTTGCTAAGGTTTTTTCCATTTTTCTCAAACTCAAGCCCGTACCAACCACCAAACGATTGCCATTTTTAGTGACAAAAAGTGACATTTTAAAGCACCTCTTGATTTGAAATTCTGCCCTGAAATATAAATTAATTATTCATTATGTCAATACTCCTGAAACTTTCGTAATGTCCCCTGCTCCCATAATTATCAGCATATCTTCGGTGGTGATTGAGTTTTTTAACTCTGTCACTACATCAGCAAAGTCTTCAAAGTATTGTGTATCAGGATTCATTTCTTTCACAGCTTCAGCTAACTTATCGCCTGTCACGCCAGACTTACCTGTATTGCGAGCATCATATACGTGAGTTAGTACAACTCTATCAGCTTTACTCAATGAAGTTACAAAGCCATCGAATAGCTCCTCTGTGCGAGAGTATAGATGTGGCTGAAATACTACAACTACTTTCTTATCTGGATACATTTCACGAGAACCAGCAATCGTCGCTTCGATAGCAGTTGGATGATGGGCGTAATCGTCATATACAGGAGCACCATTCAATTCGCCTTTATATTCAAAACGTCGCCAAGTTCCCCTAAAATCT
>JBNLFP010000095.1:0-5139 GCA_050305595.1 Minisyncoccia bacterium | reverse complement strand
ATGCTTGCTTCTTCTAGAGCTGACTGAGTACGAGCTGATAGATCTAGGTTTTCAATGCGAGTTTTAAGAGCATCTTGATCTGGCTCTGCAGCAGCTTCAGTCTCCTCTGCTTCTGCTACTACCTCAGGCTCAGTGTCCTTGAAACCAGTGATAGCCTTAAGTTGGTGGATCATGATCTCAATAGACTTCTCCATTACCTCGTGAGGGGTAAGAGTACCGTCTGTCTCAATGAAGAGACGTAGGCGGTTGTAGTCAGTACGATCACCAACACGCATGTTCTCTACTTCGTAGTTAGCACGACGGATTGGGGTAAATACGGCATCAAGAGCGATAGCACCAATGTCCATCTTCTCCTTTTGGTGTACTTCACGAGGAACGTAACCAAGACCGTGATTTACAGTCATTTCAATTTCCAAAGAAACTCCCTTACCAGTGATCTCAGCAATACGCTGATCTGGGTTTAGGACTTCAATCTGTGAAGGAGCAGTAATATCAGCTGCTGTGATTACACCAGCCTTGCTAGCCTTCAAAGTCATTGTTACAGGCTCGTCAGAGTGTAACTGAAGGCGAATACGCTTAATGTTAAGGAGGATAGTCAAAACGTCCTCTTTAACGTTGTCGATCGTGTCAAACTCGTGCTTAACACCATCAATCTTCACGTGAGTTACAGCCGCGCCAGGAAGAGAAGACAGGATAATGCGACGAAGGCTGTTACCTAGAGTATGGCCGTACCCAGGGTAAAGACCATCGATCTCATAGATACCTTGAAACTCCTCTTCTTTTACTACACGAGGCTTGCTCGGTAGGGCGATGTTTGTTTCTAACATAATTGCTTGTTTAACTTTTGTTAAATTCTATCACCACCAAGTGTTACTAACGGCTGTAGTACTCAAACACTTGCTCAGGGTCAAATAAAGTTTCGGACGGATCGTAACTCGGTACTGCGGTAAGACTTCCTTCTAGCTTCTTAGCATCAAATTTCAACCAATTCGGAACACCAGCTCCTAGCTCTTCTTTATTAGTGAAGAGACCAGACTCCTTACTACCACCACGTACGGCTACCACGTCTCCTACACGCAACTGCTGTGAAGGAATAGTAGACTTAGTACCATTAACGGTGAAGTGACCGTGAGAGGCCATTTGGCGAGCCATACGACGTGTCTTAGCTAGACCAAGACGGTACGCTACGTTGTCTAGACGTGATTCTAGACGCTTCATCAAAAATGGAATCGGTTCACCACTCTTGTGGATAGCTTCATCCACGTACTTGCGAAGTTGCTTCTCGGTAATACCGTAAGTGAAACGCATCTTCTGCTTTTCGATCAACTGGCGCTTGTAGTCACTCACTTGAGGACGACGACCACCGGCACGCTTCTTATTATCCGCTGCCTTTGTAGCAGCAAGAGCGAACTTTTGAGTTTGAGTTTTTTCGAAAATAGGAGCTCCGAGGCGCTTGGCTATTTTGTACTTTGGACCGATTTTCATAACTGATTATTAATACACTAAAACTTTAAACACGACGTGCCTTCTTGGCGCGAGGACCGTTGTGCGGCACTGGAGTTTCATCGACAATGCGAGAAACTGAGATTCCCTTACCTGCAAACGCACGTAGGGCAGACTCACGACCAGCACCGATACCACGGATGATCACCTCGGCATCACGCATACCCATCTGAGTAGCCTTCTCTCCGATGATCTCACCCACCTTAGCAGCAGCAAAAGGAGTACTTTTACGTGAACCCTTGAAACCAAGAGCACCTGAAGAAGCAGCAATGATGCTGTTACCCTTCAAGTCGGCCAAAGTAACGATAGTATTGTTGAAGGTTGCCAAAATATTTAGGCGACCACTCACTACCTTCTTCTTTGGTACACGGTTAAGAGCGCGAGATGTTCCCGCTACGTCTGAACCTCCTCCTTTTTTAATAATTCTTTTCTTACCCATAGGTCTTTCTTGACTAAAATAGATTTAACACACGTGAATTTGGTATAAACCAAATCCAATAGTTTCTAAGTCTTTTCCAACTTACGACGACCACTACCCATGGTCTTTTTAGCACCTTTTAGAGTACGTGCATTGGTCTTAGTACTTTGACCACGTGCTGGCAAACGCTTAGCGTGACGAGAACCACGATATGAACCAATATCCTTCAAACGACGAACATCAGCTGCAGTTTGGCGACGTAGCTCACCTTCAATAGTGAAAGCTTCTACCTTCTCACGGATAGCATTCTCCTGTTCAGGAGTAAGACTATCTGGCTTCTGACCTGGATCTAGCTTTAGTTCGGCCAAGATTTCGTTGGCACGAGTAAGACCAATACCATAAATGGCGGTCAAACCATAAACTAACTGCTTATTATCCGGAATGTTAATACCTGAAATTCTCATATACTAAAGTATGCTAGGAATTAGCCTTGACGCTGCTTATGACGAGGCTTCTTTTTGTTGATGACATACACTTTGCCACGACGACGTACAATAATATCGTCTGGGCTGCGTTTTTTAATTGATGACCTTACTTTCATAATTTTTGCTAAGAGAGTTTTAGGGTGCAAGTTCCAACCGCCGGGATTAGGCCCGCCAAAAACTGGAACCTGCCGCCTATAACCTTTTTGTTATACGATGCTGATCACCATACTCGTCGAGCATGATAGCTACCTTGTCGCCGACTAAAACGCGAATTCTAAACTTACGCATTTTACCCGATAGATGAGCAAGGATCGTTTCTTTGCTGTCATCAAGCACAACTCTAAAGAGCGCGTTGGGTAGCGCCTCCTCCACAATTCCGTAGACGAGGTTTTCTTTTTGTTGTTCTGACATCAAACGGGGGAAAGTTTAGCAGATACTTTTAAAAACGTCAAATGTTTTATGGGTTTATTCTTCTTCATTACCGATAACTTCGACTATATCGATCTTCTCTGGGTCTTCAGGGAAAGACCGGCTCCAGAAAGGTTGGATAGAAGTGGTCGCCTTTTCAATAGCTGGATAGCCACCAAGAATAGTGTTCAGTGACACCTGTAAAGCGCCGGCCAGATCACTACGTAATTTGTCAGCATCAAACTCCCAGATTAAACGTGGCTTACCTACTAGCTTAAAGTTGATTGAGTTATTGAGATTAACCTCTGTACTTGAAGCATTTGCCGCAACGTAAGTAAATTCCAACACACTTGTGTCTTCCAAACGAACAGGCTCATCCTCATAACCTGGTACTACGATAGAAGCTAGATAACCAGCAAACTCATCGTGCTTAAAGATAGGGATTTTCAAAGAAGCTTTTTCTCGAATCATTACTTGCGAATCTGAGTTGGTAGATACTGCTTCTGACTGGAGAGCTGCGTAAGAGAAAGTCATCGCATCATCAAATACAATAAATCCAGCTGGCTTTTCGCTTGCTAGTCTTTGTACCAATGCCTCTTTCAGTTCACTGTGTAAAGAGTCCTGAGCAGCCTCCAACTCAGTATCATCAATTAAATATTTAGGTCCGTCATAACCGCCTGAAATATCACCTGTTTTACCGGTCACGGCAGCGTACAGATCCATCAGATCACTTTCTTTAAAGCCTGGAACAGTCAAATCTACTCCTGCAGCAATATTGAATTCGGGACCAGCTTCATCTGCGTAAACATCAGCCACGACAGTACCCGGTGTATCGCCTGAGGCAGCTGGTACTTCTACAGACTCCTTGATGTGGTACACAAGACCCTCAGGTGTAGCGAAACGAGTACTCTTCACCAAACGCTGACTCTGACTTGAGCTGTTATAGATAGTGATTTCACCAGTAGCCAATTCTGTTACATTTTCTTGTCCGGTTGCAGTAACCTGTCTCTCCCCTTCAGCTTCAAGAGTCAAGATTTCGTAGGCCAACTCACCACTACCAGCTTCGCGCTTGGCTTCTAAAGCAGTATTAATGACAGGGTCACGAAAACGTGGGTATACAGTTACTTTGGCTCCGCCAAACAAAGCACTGATAGCTAAACCACTAATTACCAACAAGAGTATCGCGCCGATTAACACGAGAGTTGATTTACCCTTTTTTCCACCACCACTTCTACTGTGTGACACTGGACGAGATATACGAGAAGTAGCTGACTCGACAGGAACTTCTTCTGTTCTAACAGTTTTACGTACTCGTCGCTTTCTCGGTTCTGCTGGTTTAATATCCTGCAAATTCCATTTTTTATCCCTATCCATAGGTTATAAGGTTTAACTTAAGAGGTTTTTTCTATTCTATCACACTTTATTTTTGCGTGTGAAAAGCAATGGCTGGTAATAAAGTGGTCATATCTTGGCCTTTTCCACCACCAATTAAGCCAGTGGTGACAGGATAAATCTTAATTTTTTTCGCCCCCAGTAGAGTTGCAGCATTTTTTATTCGTTCTGCAAAAAAGTTTTGATTTTGTGGGGGTACGTGTAAATAAACTACCTTAGGGACAGTAAAGGTACTGTTCAATCTCTTAAATAACTCCACTAACGAATTATCGTAATCGGACAATACTTGAGTGAAGGTGTCTTGCCTAGCAACACTCAACCTAGCGTTGTAAGTTGTCTCAGCATCGCTAATCAAACCTAAAGCAATTCCTTCAGTCATACCGATTTTATCTATGAGGTCTTCTACCAGATCATCCTTACCTTTATCCATTGAATCAACGGCTGTTGGTATATCTTCCGGAATGACACAAACTTCAGTGGTTTTTCCAGTAATGCTAATTAAAGCTACATCATCTAGGTGCTTTACTGACTGACGGATAGTGGTGAAAAAATCAGCCATAGTAGTACTGACATCAATTAATACCCTTGGAAACACACCGTGGATGGCTTCTTTAATAGAATCAAGGAAACTAACCTCGGTCAGACCTATCATTTGGTACAGCTCTAAAGTGGTTGCTTCATTTGAATCAAATCGACGCAGACGATAACCATTTAAATTTAAACCAGTGTTAATGCTGGAAACTACCGCTAACTTAAGTTCTTTTGCAGCCAAGGTTTCAGTGGCCATCTTTTTCACTTCTGCTTCAGCTTTTTCTGTAATATCGTTGACCATATTTTCGCTAACTCGGGTCGGTTGTTTGAAGTTTGTGCTTATTTGTTTAACGGTAGTGTAAGCAAAAGGAGCAGCGATAGATACATCAGCAGCTGAAATCT
>JBNLFP010000094.1:0-4846 GCA_050305595.1 Minisyncoccia bacterium | reverse complement strand
GATCATACTAGGGGAGCCAGATAAAAAGTAGTAAGCACGGTTATGATTGGTGGCAATTTGCTCATCTAATGCGGTGTTTACTTCATCGGGCGTGTTTGTATAAATGATTTTTAGATTCGGCTTGTCTTTTATTAGTATGTCCAATTCATCTTTGAAGGTGTGTAGTCCGGGCTTGGCAGAGTAAATAAGTGTGAAATCAACTGCACTATCTTTTTTAACCAGATCATTTATAAGAGAACGAAAAGGAGTGATGCCAATACCACCGGCCACGCCGACCACTTTTTTCATATGTTTCTTGATGCAAAACTCACCATATGGTCCGCGCATTCGTATAAGTTGTCCTGATTGGAGTGATAGTAAATTTTCTTTAAAGCTACTAGGATTTTTACTAATGATTGTCGAAATTCTAATCACCCCTTCGCTAGGTGCACTAGCAACTGAAAAAGGTCTATATGATTTACCTAAAACATCTTTATTAGGCAGGGTGAAGATGGCATGTTGGCCAGCCCGCCATTTGGGTAACTTAGGAGCGGAAAAGATAAAGGAGTAAATTTCTTCTGACTCCCTTATTATTTTTTGTAAAGTTAAATTAGTGGTGCGATAAACACCACTGTAAGCGATGGGGTGTCGACAAGCTCTGGCTATAACACTTAACATAAAATTAATTTTAACACCCTTATTCCATGTGCAGGGTTTTATCCAGATGACTCAAGCGATCTCTTATTAGTGAATGTTCAGAAAGTTTCTCATCCTCTTCTACCAGCTGTCTTGCTTCATTTCGAGCTGCCTCTACCAACTTTAAGTTTTTGATTGCTTCCATTCCTAAGTCAGTAAGGCCTGATTGCTTTTGGCCGTAGAGTTCACCGCTGCCACGGAACTGAAGATCGTGTTCTGCTAATTCAAATCCATTCTTGGCCGTGGTTAGGGCTTTAAGCCGATCTCGTGTCTTATCACTCTTGCTTTCGGTTACAGTAAAACAATAAGGCTGATGAGTACCACGAATTACGCGACCGCGAAGCTGATGGAGTTGAGATAAGCCAAATCGTTCAGCACCTTCGATAATGATGTTTGTGGCATTAGGTACATTCACCCCAACTTCAACTACTGAAGTTGCCACGAGTACATCAATTTTATGTCCCAGAAATTCTTGCATCACTTTATCTTTTTCGCTCGGTTTCATTTTGCCGTGCAAAACAGCAATGTGAGCATCTTTAAAAATATCCCTCCTTAACCTTTCTGCTTCGGCAGTGACTGACTTTAAACGTAGTGCAGTGGCTTTGTCTGGGTCAGGTTCGTCAATGCGGGGACAGATAACGTAGGCTTGCCGGCCGGCCGACAATTCGGAACGTACATGTTCGTACATCCTGTCTTGCTTGTCTGGGGTGATGGTCTCGGTGATTACCGGTTTGCGGCCAGCCGGCATTTGGTCGAGCAGTGTTATATCTAAGTCTCCGTAAATAGTAAGGGCCAGAGTTCGAGGAATCGGGGTGGCAGTCATGGAAAGTAGGTGGGGCATCCGGGCGTCTTTCTTGGCCAAAGCCTTTCGTTGGTTGGTGCCAAAACGGTGTTGCTCATCGATAATTACATAAGCTAGGTGCTTAAATTCAACACTCTTATATATAAGTGCGTGGGTACCAATCAGTATTGGTATCTCACCATTCTTTACCCACTTTAATAATTGAGCCTTACTTATCTTAGTTGGTTTGGTTGGGTCGGTCTTAGAAGGGAATTTCATACAACCGCTACCGGTAATTAGTCCAATCTGAATTGGTAAGTGTTGGAAGTATTCAATGAAGCTTTCGAAGTGTTGTTTGGCGAGAATTTCAGTGGGTGCCATATAGGCTACTTGCAAGTTGCCGAAGTCGATCCCACTTTTTGTATCAAGACCTTCTGGTGGGCGACTGGTGGCTACAGCATAAGCAGTGGTAGCAGCAACTGCTGTTTTACCACTACCTACATCGCCTTCGAGTAGGCGGCTCATGGCGTGGTTGCCGTGAAAATCTTTTGTTACTTCTGTAATTGCTTTTGTTTGAGCTTTTGTTAACGCAAAAGGGAAACGATCGGTAAATTCTTCTAAGTGTTTTTTAGTGGTTTTAAATTTGTAGGTAGTAGCAGCATTTACCGCAGCCTTCTCAAGTGCTTTTTGTACTTGAATATAAAATACTTCTTCAAAAGCAAAACGCTTACGAGCGCTTTCTGCGTCACTCGCTTTTTTAGGTGAGTGAATCCAAACTAAAGCAGTTTTTAAGGTTGGTAGTTTGTAGCGTTTTAAAACTGCTTCTGGAATTGGGTCTTGAAGATTTTCTAGCACGCCTTTTTCAAAACACTTTAAAGCAGTGTGGTAAAACCACTTGCTGGTTACTCCCTTGGTTTCGCGATAGACCGGATAGATAGTGTCATCAATTTCGGTACTGTCTTTGAATATAGAATCGTGACGATCAATTGGTAGCGAGTCCAACTTTTCTACTTCTGGATTCGCAATATATGGCTTGCCCGCACTCCCAGTGACTTTGCCAGCAACTTTGACATACATGCCGTCGCTGTACATCTTGGCAAGGTAGGGTTGGTTAAACCACATTATCTTGATACGAGCAGAACCATCCTCAATCCACCCTTCAGATATAGGGCGACGACTTTTCCAGGCCTTGCGAGTTTTCAGGCCGCCGAGTTGCCCGTAGACCACGGCTTCTTGGCCAATTTGTAAGCCGGAGACTGATTGAATGTCACTAATATCTTCGTAGCGAGCGGGGAGGTGATAGAGAAGATCACCCACAGTTTCAATATGTAGTCGCTTAAGGGCTTTTTGGTGAGGTAGGTCGATACGGAAATGATCTGTCAGTCGGTCGGTAGTTTTCATGTGTCAATCATACCAAACGGAGAACCTTCAGGCATGTATATTGACATTTATTTAAACTCGTGATATAAACATTGACGGTAACAACGCCATAGTCAGGAGGACAGCATGGCACAGAATCTTTTCAGTTTTAATCCGTTTTCCGGCGTAACTGCTGGTATCCAGCTGATCACCGATGGCGTTTCGTCGACCGGTCGTGTTCTGCCGGACCACGTCATGATCGGCAACTGTGGTTTCATTCAGGTCGAGAAAAACTGGCGCAACGTACCGTTGGCAGCCGGTAAGCGACTGTTCGATGCGTCACTTAAACTGATTACGCCGAACAAAGGAAGTTCGTTCGAGGTGCTGGCGCCGCGTGGCCCGCATTTTGACAAGCTCTACTGCTTTGTTGATTCGATAATTCCGGCCGGCATGAAACTTCAGGCTGAGCCTGAAGAAGTGAATGCGCATGTGCAGGAAGTTGTCTCCGGCGAAGCTCGCCTGGTGATGTTTGACCGCTTCTGCGGCTCTTACTTCCTCGAGTTTTCGGACGAGAATGACGAGGTCGAAATCTGGTATCAGAATGGGCACATCGCCCGCCTGGTGCGCAGGGGAGATCAGGTCGTTTCCGTACCGCTGTCTGTGCAAGAGATTGCACAGAAGCAGGAATGGCAATTGCGCAGCTGTATCAGCGAACTGGACTCGAATCGAGGTTATGATGTTCGACGTCTTCATGGAATTCTAGGTTCAGCGATTCGTCTGCTTCGTGCAGCACGAGATCGTTCCGTTCAGGATATCTATGTCGATCTGTTGGTTGACGAGATCGGCAACATGACAGACAGGCTTCGGACGGAAGCCCGAAACGTCCTGTTGTCTCTTGGTCATCCTTCGGCCGGCAATTTTGCCGATGATTGGGGTATCAATGTAGTACCCCTTTGTGGGAAGAAGAACATTCCGGCCGAGGCGAAAGCTAAAAGAGCCAAGCGTGCCGCTCGTGACCGTGAGGTGCGGGAACGTATGCGCGAAGGTGGTAAAAAGTAAAAAATGAAATACAACGCCGCGAATTCATTCGCGGCGTTTTTTTTATTTACATACTTTTTTGTTCCACTCATGTTTTATTCATCTTTGGTCGCTATCCTTTGGTGGAGTATAATCAAACCTGTTATTTAACGATCAAACATATGTCACCTAAGAAGGATTACAACAAATTAGCTCTAGCTGCTCACAAAAAAATGAAGGGTAAGTTAGAAGTGGTTAGTAAAGGAAAACTAAAGACTAAGACAGATTGGAGTACGATGTACACTCCTGGTGTTGGTGCCGTAGCTGCACATGTAGCGAAGAAGCCAAAGGATGCACGCGAATACACCATCAAACGCAATACCGTTGCCGTGATATCTGATGGTTCAGCGGTTTTAGGTCTCGGTAACTTAGGGCCACTTGGTGCATTACCTGTCATGGAGGGCAAATGTGCAATCTTTAAAGAGATGGCTGGAGTGGATGCTTTTCCACTTGTGCTCGACACGCAAGACGCTGACGAGATAGTGAAAATTGTAAAAGCCATCGCTCCTACTTTTGGCGGTATTAATTTGGAAGACATAGCGGCACCTAGATGTTTTGAAATTGAGGAGCGTTTGAAAAAAGAGTTAGACATTCCTGTTATGCATGATGATCAGCACGGTACTGCAATTGTCGTATTAGCTGGCTTGATTAATGCCGCCAAGGTGGTAAAGAAGAAGTTGGAGAAAATGCGCGTAGTTATCGTGGGCGCCGGTGCGGCCGGCCGAGCAATTGCGTTACTCTTAACTGAAGCAAAGATTGCCGATGTGGTGGTGGTTGATAGTAAAGGCGCTATTTCAGTAAACCGACCAGGCCTGTCTGGCTACAAAAAGGAATTAGCCAAGATCACCAATCCTCGCAAGTTAACTGGTGAAGTGATTGAAGTGATAGAAAAAGCCGATGTGGTTATTGGCGTGTCTGGTCCTGGCACTATCACTCGGCACCATATTGAAAAGA
>JBNLFP010000093.1:0-2244 GCA_050305595.1 Minisyncoccia bacterium | reverse complement strand
AGGAGCAATTCTTTTAACTTATGGTGCAGTTAGCCTTGCTTGGTCAGTTTATGATACCTATACTACTGTGTCCGGCGTATATAGTGGGAATATCACTGCTGGGGAGGCCGCGACAAATTTTGCTGTTGATACCGCCGTCGGTTTAGTTGGTGGAGCTGCCGCTAAAGGAGGTTTGAAGCTACTAAGAAAATCGAAATTACTAGTTTCTGCCACAACGAGTGCAGCCAGCAGACTAGCAGACAAGGCACAATCCCTACCAGGGAAACAGCGACCAAATACTGTGGCAGTAATCAAACATAAAGATGGCACTATTACGGTAGGAAGAAATCAGGGCGGTGCGCAAAACTCAACAGTTCAAAACGCCCTAAATAACGCCCCACAAAATTGCTTTGCTGGTCAATGTGCCGAGATAAACGCACTATCACGAGCTTTAAATAAAGGACGAAGTTTAGACGGAGCGACGATTAGCGTCTCCAATGTCAGAGGTGCAGGAAGTAATTCTGGAATTCACGGCACACCAAAAGCCCCTTGTTCAACTTGCGCTAGTGTCTTAGATCAGCTTGGAGTGAAGTTGAGTGACTAAAATAGAAATAAATTCGATCATTGAAAAGTTTGGCATTCGGCAAATGCAGGCGTATGCGGCTTTATGCTTGTACCAGTTTTGTTGCCACTTAGACATAAAGCACAGTGCGATAGATGAGTTAGTAAATCATTTGTTGAAAATTCTGTATGTAGAAAACCTGCCTGACTGGGAGCAATCAGGTGCTGAACTAGATATTACGGGTAGAGGTGACCCCTTGCCGGATGATGTCGCCAGTATACTTCCAGAATCTCATTATGATGATTTTGAGTCGTTAGTAGAGTGTGCGGTTGAGGTGGGCATTGCCGATATGTATGGAGCATCTACGGAGCAACCAAAAAGTTTTCTCAAAAAGTGTATCGATATTCTTGATAATGCCGGAGTAGGTTTGCCTACTACGGAATTTGTCTCAAAGTATCGTGCCAATAATGATCCATGGGGTGGTGTAATAACGCACACGGAATTTGATGACTTTCTAAATAAGAGCAGGATTGAGGTTTCATCTATTGTAAGAAAGTAGCATCGTAGTTATAGATAATTTGCATACGACCCCCGCGATGCGGGGTTTTTAATGTCTACGATTTCGCGATAAACTAATGCCACAAAGGGAGCAAGCAAAGCCGATTTCATTGTTGACAGTAATGGAACCGCTGTAAGAAACAGTGCTAGTGGTGCTCGAAGAGACTTAGAAGCCGGTGGTTTTCCTGGTAAGGCAACAACAGAAACCCTTAAGAGCGGAATTGTTCATCGTAATGTGCCGGGAAGGGATGGACCTATAGATGTTCGAATCATGGATGGTCAAGCCAATGGTGGTCAGTTTAAAGGTCCAAAAATAAGAACCACTAGAAGTGGTAGTGCTAATGACGGTGTTCGATCAGATGGCTCACGATTTAGAAATAACGAAAGCAAGAGCCAAAGGTTGAGAGAAAGCCATATCCACTTAAGGTAGTGGGGTTGTTTTGTGAATATTCAGGATTTGTCTGGCTTTATTTTAGAGAGTTGCAGGTTTTCAAAGTCTTCTTACACTTTTGAGTTTTGCGGCAACCTAAAAGGTGAGTGCAAAACATTTTTAGCGAGCACCTCATATTATTTTTCAAGTAAAGGAAATGATATGAATGACGCTTGTGAGAATTTTTCATTTGATGTGTGGGATTATTTAGAAAAGACACTAACGTCCGTTTGCATTGAAGGTGATAAACAATCTCCGAGAGCAGTATTTAACTTTGATGATGGATCTAAGTTTTTTATCTGGTCGGACGAACCCCTAGAAGATAATTTGTTAATCGTAACAGAGCCTGAGACTGGTGAGTGGTTTCCAGTAACTTAGAGGTTATGAAGCCCGCTGAAGCGGGCTTTGTTTTATCTACTCAGCGATCAATACCAGCCGACCATTGGACACTTCAATCTTGATCGGCGTATCGATAGTAAAGCCAGCCTAGGCTAACCACTTTCCCTTCATCTGCACCCAGGGTACAAGTGAAGGATCGAACAGACTGGAGACTTGAGGTGGCGCTCGCTCTGGTGGCCGTGTGCGTTCATTGACGCTATCAGCCTTGACCGCCTTCTTTCAGGTGCTTGAGAACTGGGTCTTCTCTTGTTTGACCGCCTTGGCGGCCTGTATCTGCTTCGTGAGGTGTTCGGGATAATATTGACCGCCGTCGTAG
>JBNLFP010000092.1:0-4559 GCA_050305595.1 Minisyncoccia bacterium | reverse complement strand
GTGGACACAATTCGCACCTACGAATCAGCCGGCGGTGATTGGTGCAATATACACCTGGACTTCGGGTCCTTGAGGGTTAGTCAGATTATAATAGTGTGAAACCTGTTGGCATTCAAAGGATAATCTACATTCGATCAGCATAATCACGAATCTTCAAAACCCACTGACGCATTGGTCGTTTCTCAACCACACTATCACAGCGCTCACAGGTACCGTCGGCATTTAAGTCTTCATTGGCTAAACCAGTCTGACAGCCGGGACACCAATTGATTGGCTCGTTACTTTCAAAAGCCAAGCCCTTCTTCAAAAGCTGAATGAAAATCCACTGTGTCCACTTGTAAAATTCTGGATCAGTAGTGTTGATCTCCCGGTTCCAGTCATAGTCAAGACCTAGTACAGAAAGCTGCTCCTTGAAGCGAGCCACATTTTTATCGACTGCGGTACGTGGATGAACTTTGTGTTTAATAGCAAAGTTTTCTGCTGGTAAACCAAAAGCATCCCAACCCATTGGGTGCAGTACTTCATGGCCAGTCATGCGCTTGAAGCGTGAATAAATATCGGTGGCTATATAGCCCTTAGGATGACCCACATGCAAACCTTCGCCTGAAGGGTATGGGAACATATCGAGCACAAAGGTTTTTGGCTTATCACTCTCGGTAGTGCGGTAAAGTTGGTCAGATGCCCACTTATCCTGCCATTTCTTCTCAAACTCCTTATGATCGAATTTCTTGTGCATACAAATTCCAAAAACCTTATAACGTGTTGGTATTATGCCGTGTTTTCTAGATTTGTACAGGAAAAGCCGCGCGTTTGCGCGGCTTATTCATTTTGTTATTAACCCTTTATGTAGGTTAGTCCTTCCAAACCAGACACAATAATGTCCAGTGCAGCCACAGCGATCTCATGTGGCACGATGAAATAAATCACAGCAGCAATCGCAGCCAGGAAACCGATGAGGGAAATTTTTCCCTCATGTCGTTCGTAAAAGCTCATTCACTCCTCCTCGATTTATGAGTGTAGAAACTCGACCACATCCCCATCTTGAACTATGTAGTCTTTTCCTTCTGTTCTTAGCTTACCTAATTCACGCGCCTTAGCAAGTGAACCAGCCTCCACCAGTTCAGCAAATGAAACAATTTGCGCCCGGATAAATTTAGTTTGAAAATCGGTATGAATTGCTGCACCAGCCTCTGGTGCAGTAGAACCCTGCTCAATTGTCCAGGCACGCGTCTCTTTTTCACCTGTAGTGAAATAACTCATTAAACCGAGTCTGTGATAACAAGCGCGAATTAATTCATCGACACCACTGTCCTGTGCTCCATATTCACGTCGAAACTCATTCTTTTCTTCTTCACTTAAATCTTTAAGCTCGTGTTCCATTCCAGCATCTACTACAACGTATTCTGCGCCAGTAGATTCAAAGAAGTCCTTTAGTTCTTGCCAACGTGGGTCGTTTTGTTCATCTAAATTGAAGGAACCTTGTTTGCGGTTACAAACATACAGGAATTGCTTCATCGTAAGGAGATGTAGACCTTTAACAACCTTCTTTTGCTCTTCTGTAAATGGAAATGAATTAGCTAATTTGCCGTCTTGCAAATGCTTAAGTAGCTCTTCAAGCAATTCTTTTTCAGCCACAGCGTCTTTATCGCCACGTTTAGCGTCCCTTTCTACACTACTAATACGCTTAGACACAGTTTCTGCATCGGCCATTATTAGCTCCAAATTAATTACTTCGATGTCACTAAGAGGATCAACCACTCCTGATACGTGATGTACGTCACTATCTTCAAAAATACGTACCACCTCTGCGATCATTGAGACTTCACGAATGTTGGAAAGAAATTTGTTACCCAAACCTTCACCAGCTGCTGCACCCTTAACCAGACCGGCAATGTCGACAAATTCAACGATGGCTGGAATCACCTTTTCGCTACCAGAAATTTGACGCAAAGTCTCAAGACGATTGTCAGGTACAGCAACGACACCGACAGATGGGTCGATGGTACAAAAAGGATAGTTTTCTGCAGGAACAGCACTTTTGGTTAATGCATTAAAAAGCGTTGATTTACCAACATTTGGCAGTCCTACGATACCGACAGATAATTGCATACCGCGCTAGCGTATCAGATTACTATTAAAACACCAACTAATTTACACACCTTTTCTAGCCAGTTTTTCTACGTCTTTTAACCAACCTTCACGACACACACCATCTACATGCTCACAAGGACCAAAAGCAGTCACGTCAGTTTTGATACCAGCAAACTCTAAGATGCCGTACTGGATTTCATTGGTAAAATCACCAAACTTCCACCAAGTTTTAAAGGGGCTATGGGTACCAGCAAGGACAAACACGCGGGCAGTTTTACCATCCAATCTTTTAATGAGCTTTTTAGTTTCTTTATCGAAGTTAAAAGCAAATCCGGGCAACCAAAAACGGTCAAACAAACCCTTTAACAAAGCTGGCATAGTGGTCCACCAGTTTGGATAGACGATAACAATATGATCCGCCCACTTAAATTTCTCTTGCAAATCAACCAAATCGGGCTCAAGAGCCTGAATTTCTTTATAACCTTTGTGAAGTATTGGATCAAAAGACAGTTCACCTAAGTTTACCCTCTTCACTTCGTGACCTGCTTCAGTAGCCCCTGTAACGTAGCGCTCCGCCACTTCGCCCGAGTAAGTTTCTTTATCAGGATGCCCCAACAGTACTAAAATTTTCTTTGCCATAAGTATAAGTAATTATAACAAAGCACGACGCTTGGGGTGTCGTGCTTTGTTGATATTAATGAATTAGCGTCGAATTGAACCGTTAGGGTTAAATTTTCCTGCATTACCCATTTGCATTTGCGCCATCTTTTGTTTCATTTCGGGTGTCATGGCGCCCATGATTTCATTTTGATACTTGGGGAGAACCTTCATTGCAGCTGCCATCTGGTTGTTACCATTCTTTTTCAGCTCTTCCTGCATTTCCTTGGCAATTTGTTCAAATACCTGAGGATTTTTCTCCATCAGGGCTGTGATCATTTCTTTTTGTTCAGGCGGTGCGTTCTTTAGTTGTTTTTCAAGCAACTTACGCATCGCAAAGTTCTTCATTTTTCCAAACATAGTTGGCAGATTATAACCTGAATAAACAGTATTGACAAAATTGTAAATTTAGTTAAGCTACTTATATAAATTACTTAGCTATATGGATCGAGACAAATGTATTCAAGAAATTCTGGAGGCAATACAACGCACTAAACAACGCGTCTGTACTCAATTCTCCAAACTCCCTAGTGTAGCGATAACTCCTTCACAATGGTCGGTTTTACACACCCTGCACCAACAAGAGAGGTTAAGTGTGAAAGAATTAGCACGTAGCCTCTCAATCACTGGCAGTGCTGTCACACAGATTACGAAGGAATTGGAAGAAAAGAAACTGGTAAAAAGAACTCCAGACAAAGTAGATAAACGTAGTATCAATATTGAACTATCAAATGGGTACAAACGTGCTATGGATACATTACATAAATCATTCAGTAAAGAATTAGCTCCCCTATTTAGTAAACTAACCGATAAAGAATTGCTTACCTTAAACAAATTACACCGTAAGATTGCAAACCAATAACATTAATAATATGACCAAACTTTTAAATCTTATTAAGAAACACCCTTATTACACAGTAGCCGGCGTTATTGCTGTTATTTTAACGTTTATGTTCATCTTCTCATCAGAAGATGCTCCGGAAGAAACAAAAATCAATGAATTACGGACTGTAAGTACTATAGATGTTGCCAATTATAGCAAGGGTGCCTTGGGAGTAGTTGTACCAACTGCAGGGGGCAATTCCTTTGTTGTGCGAGCAGAAGCCTCTGGTCGTGTAGATACCGTAAATGAGGGTACGGAAGTTAGTCAGGGCGATATCATCGCTGAGCTTGATAACGATACCCAACGTGCTGCTCTGGTACAAGCACAGGGTGCTTATGAAGCTGCAAAGGCATCCGGCGCTCAGAGTAACTTTAATATAGACACTCAAAAAGAAGCTTTAACAAGTAGTTATAATTCAGCCAACACCACTCTAAGGTCCACCGCCGTATCAGTACAAGGTGTGATGGAAAACACACTTGATACCTTCTTCACCTCAGCAAACCGTGCATCTTTAGAACTAAATGATTACCTTTGGGAGAAAAAATTATTAAACTATGCTTTAGGTGACTGGACTGAGTTAGTCCAAACTAATATATCTAACGACAACCTGGTGTCTGAGTTAGACACTGCCATTTCTGTCACAGAAAGAATTGCCAACCTGTTAGATGCAGTGTATTCGAAAGTTCTTGATGAAGAAAAAAATTCACCATCTGGTAACACTACTTTAAGTACATATAAGAGCGATCTAACAGCTGCTAAAACAACTATTGCAAGCAACTTACAATCATTACGGAGTGTAAAATTAAACGTTGTAAACGCTCAATCTGAACTAAAACGTACGGAATCAACTAGTATTGGTGGAGACACGTCAGCTGTGGAAGCACAAATCAAGCAAGCATTGGGTGCATATCAAGCTGCACAGGCTGCT
>JBNLFP010000091.1:0-2749 GCA_050305595.1 Minisyncoccia bacterium | reverse complement strand
CAACCCGGCAGCACGCACCTGCCAAAAACACATGGGGGAGTAGAGAAAGTAACAGCGGACCCAACAAAAGTTGGGTCCGCTTCTTTAATAAATTATTTTGCACTTTGACATGTCTATCGCACGCGTACACACAGCTCAACCTGGAGTATTAAAAGGAGACCTAGTCACCATCGAAGCCGATCTCTCACGAGGACTTTATTCTTTTTCTATTGTTGGCCTGGCTGGCAAAGCAGTGGAAGAAGCCAAAGACAGAGTGACCGCAGCGATCAAAAACTCTGGCTTTCCCTCACCAGCCAGTCAGAACCAGAAGATAATCATTTCTCTTGCCCCGGCTGACTTACGCAAAGATGGACCACTACTCGACCTGCCAATTGCCGTTGCTTATTTACTGGCAGCAAATGCAATCAAGGGTAATTTGGATGACACTATTTTACTTGGTGAACTTTCACTTGATGGAACATTACGCGAAGTACGTGGCGTGTTACCGGCAGTGCAAACCGCTAAAGACGCAGGATACAAAAAAGCAATCGTGCCTTTCGACAATAGAGAAGAGGCGGCGTTGATAGATGGCATCAAAATTTTGCCAGCAAAAAATTTAGCAGCTGTGGTGGATCACATAGACACAGCTCGCTCTTCTACTGCACCGCTTGCGAGCCAATCTCTCACCACCATCAAAGATGACTGGGTTGATACTCATATTCGCCTCGAAGATATAAAGGGGCAAGAGACAGCCAAGCGTGGACTAATAATTGCCGCTGCAGGATTACACAACGTACTGCTGGCTGGACCACCTGGAACCGGCAAGACTATGCTAGCTAGAGCGTTCCAAGGATTGTTACCGCCCCTGTCTCACAAGGAAGCATTGGAAGTAACGGCCATTCATTCCTTGGCCGGAAATCTAACTGAGCAAATTACTTCAACTCCACCGTTTCGCACTCCTCACCACACAGCCAGCCACACCAGTTTAGTAGGTGGTGGTACTACCCCGAGACCGGGTGAAGTCACCTTGGCGCACCGTGGTGTCTTGTTTATGGATGAGTTTCCCGAGTTCGACAGACGTTCACTTGATGCCTTAAGACAACCCCTGGAAGATAGAGTAGTGACGATATCACGTGTCAAAGGCAGTGAATGTTTTCCCGCGGACTTTGTTTTGGTGGCGGCGTTAAATCCGTATCGTGGAACAGAGGATGGTACGACAGATTATGCAGCCACCATGCTCGACACTTATAAGAATAAAATATCTGGACCAATCTTAGACCGTATAGACTTATGGTTAAACGCGCCTCATGTTGACTACGACACGTTGACTGAAAAAAGTAAGATAGACGGTGAAACAGAATCAGCCAGGGAGACGATCAAGCGTGCACGAGTAAAACAACAAATGCGTAACAAAGACTGCCAAGAGTGTGTTAATTCGCGCCTGTCTAGTAGGGAGCTAGAATCAATCATCAAACTTTCTGACGACGTAAAGGAAACCTTACGTCGATCAGCTGCGAAGCTTAATCTATCACCTCGCTCTTTACACAGATTAATAAAAGTAGCTCGTACTATAGCTGACCTAGAAGAAAGTGATGACGTATTGCAATCACATCTTCTGGAAGCATTGCAGTACCGAGTGAAACTATAGATGATAGAATGACAAAGATATCAATTAGAAAAAAAATATGATAACTGTCGAACAAAGAACTTGGTCACAAGAAAAAAAGTGGTCAGAACCAACTGGTTCACTAGAGGGTGAGGCACAATTGGTGTTTGTCTTTGGCGACCGTGAACTAATTGAAAACGAAAATGTCTTCTTCCAAGTCGAACGTATGTATCACGACGCATACATATTACTGGCCTCAACTGCCGGAAACATTTTAGGAAATGAAGTGAGTGAAGGAACTATTACTTTGTCTGCGCTTAATTTTGAAAAGACCAAAATTTGGTTTGCTGAAACCACAATAGATAACACATTTGATAGCGTAAACACTGGTAAAAAATTAGCAGAGTTTTTACCAACAGAAAATCTTGTACACTCGTTTGTTTTAAGTGACGGTTTGATCGTGAACGGTTCTGAGTTGGTAGCAAGTATTAACAAACATCTACCGAGTGAAGTTACAGTAACTGGTGGCCTAGCGGGTGACGGGGAGGATTTTAAAAAAACCGTCGTCGGAATTAATGGCACTCCCAAAAATCACCGCGTAGCCTTAATTGGTTTCTACAGCACTGAACTTAAAGTTGGATACGCAACTGGCGGCGGCTGGGAAACCACTGAAAGTAGTTACATGATTACCAAATCTGAAGGTAACGTACTTTATGAATTAGATGGCAAACCTGCTTTGGAAGTGTACAAACAACTACTTGGATCTCAAGCTACTAAACTTCCCGGATCTGCTTTATTGTTTCCATTACAGATTGAGGCATCAGAACAAGGAGCTGTCACTCGTACTATTTTATCCATCGACGAAGAAACAAATAGCATGACCTTTGCAGGCGATATGCCAGAAGGGAAACGGGCAGTGCTAATGAATAGCAACAAAGACAACTTAATCAACAGCGCAGAACGCGCTGGTGCCGACGCCCTAACAAGTAGCGGGGCACAGTTTGCTTTACTGGTTAGTTGTGTTGGTCGTCACATGGTATTAAAGGAAGATAGCGAGAAGGAAGTCGCAGCGGTGCGACGTGCCATCGGATCAGATGTTCCGGTACACGGCTTCTACTCATATGGTGAACTTTGTCCGAGTAAAGATTCTGGCAAACACTGTTT
>JBNLFP010000090.1:0-3793 GCA_050305595.1 Minisyncoccia bacterium | reverse complement strand
TATTTTCAATATACACCCACCATACACGGTGTCAAACAAAGAGGTGGATAATTAAAGTTCTACAGCTTCAGTGTCAGTCGCTACTCCTAAAACCTCTTCAGTACTAGTGGCTATATCCGTTGTATCAGTATCAACCTCTTCTGGCACTAACTCATCGATAGATACATTCAAGCGTACGTCGATATCAGTCATAAAGCTAATTAGCTTCTGCGTGTCAGCCAGAACCTGACGCAAAAGAATAATGGCTTCCGCCTGCGGATCTAACATTGGCTCTTCAACTGGTTCTTCCAAAACACCTTCAGTTGTAGAAGCTGAGCTAGTAGCTGCTAAACTGGCCATCATCATGGTTGGTGAAGACAAATCAACCTCTTCTTCCACTATCACTTCCTCAATGTTTGGATCCTCTGGCTCAACTTCTGTATTTTGCAGCTCCATCGCCTTAGTTATTTTTGCCTGGATTCCAGTCAAACGTTTCTCGATACTAGCTATCTCATTATCTGAAGCTGATCCGTTGATTGAAGAGAATAATTCTTGCGCGCGAGTAGTTTCCAACTCAACACGAGCTGCTAACTTCTCATAAGAAGCTTGTTCGCCAGACTGAGTAGCCGCAGCATCATCACGCGCTTCCTGCACAGCACCGGTTAGACCCGCTACAGAGCGTCCATAGTCAGTTGTGCTAGCATCACGCTCAGCATGGCCCTCCAATACTTCTGACTGCACTTCTAGAGCAGAGGCAAACGTAATCTCGGCAATAGCGGCCTCTTCACTATCAGTCTCACGAATCGTAGCAATACCAGCCTGGGCTGCATCGCTATGCTGACGAACAGCATCAGCCACTTCTGCTTCTACTTCTGGAGTCAATTTACCTTCTGTCGCTAACAAACGAGCTTCTGCAATACGACGTTGTAAAAGAGTAGTTTCCCACTCTACCTTTTCGTAAGGAGACAAAACTAAACTACTGCGAATTTCTTCATTAAAACTAACCTTCACCGGATACAGTACATCACCCGGCAAAGCTTTTTCTGCCAAGACAGGAACTATTATTAAACACAAAGTTGCGGTTGCACCCAGCACCCTCCCGATCAACCAACCATCCAAGTGTACAGACAAAGATTTACGGGTACGATACGTATCAGCATAGCTTTGTCCCTCACGAAGAGGATGGTATTCCATATACGCCAAAAGACGCTCACGCAAATCAGTGCGCTCGCTAGCTTTGAGATGTAACCCTTCAGCTTGCTTCTTTAGTTGTTCGGAAAACTTTTTCATTTTATTTGTTGTCTTTTTCGACCAACTGACGAAGTCTTTTCAGACCTCGGAAGAGTCGAACAGAGACTACGCTCTCACTCTCCTCTATCAGTTCACTGATCTCTTTTGGTCCTAAACCATCTACGAAACGTAAGGTAATTACCTCGCGATACTTGTCCGGCAAACGTGGGAGTTGATCAAAAGCCAACCTTCCATCGATAGTGGCAGAAAGAGATTCAATTGTGTCTGTCGTAAGCTCGGCAAAATCTCCTTCATCTACCCCATCTGCCTCTAGGATTGCATCAAGTGAACTTTCCTTTCGCTTACGGTACTCATCAATAATTAAATTATTGAGCACTTTGTATAAAAAGGGGCGAAAAGAATCAATCTGATGTCCAGAGCGCATGTAGGACCAAACCTTGGTGTAAGTGTCGTGCACTACATCAATAGCACGTTCCCGATCGCTTAAACGAATGACGGCATGACGAAACAAAGCATCGCCGTACTCGTCAAAAGCCGCCAGAAACTGTTCTTCTTGGCCTCCTGTATTTTGGCCTGTATTTCCGTGACCGGTCATACTGTTATGGAGACCATTAGAACACGTTTACACCCCACTCGCAATGAAAATATGGGGCATGTTAGCCGCCTAACGCGCTCTATCTGTGAAGACGCTGGAACAGGCAATATCTTTCACTAACTTGATCAAATCTCAATTTTGAGCGATTTTCTTGATGCAATCTATTAATTCCGGAAAATCTACCTGTAAAAAATGGTTACGATCAGTAAAAGTATGTAATTCTGCAGCTGGCAAGGTCTCTTTTATTTTCAACGCGTGTTCGTACGGCACCACAAAGTCGTCTTGTGAGTGAAATATATGAATATCCTCTGTCTTACCTGACACATTAGGCAACTCCCTTATATCAAAATTAAAATCACCGCCATCCTCTCCATCAAAATCTACCGGCATACACGGTGGGGCAATTAATAGCAATGACGCTATTTTGAAGGGAGTAGTATTTTCAGTTAAATACTTAAGCAAAAAGTATGCGCCTTGTGACCAACCAACCAAAATTAAGTCGTCATGCAAAAACTCAAAATATCGCTCAAACCAAATCTTCCATTCTTCATACTTAGCATTCTGTTTATTGGGCATATCAGGCTTGAATACTTCAAACCCATCACCCAAATTTTCCGTCAATGAATCCGCCCATTTTTTGGCTGTTTCTTTAAACGGATCTATTTCTACCGTACGTAAATACTCTAAGAATTTTTTGTAATCACTAAAAGCTCCTGCTCCGTGAATATAAAACACTTGTTGTTTATCCATAATCTATAGCCACTTAATACGACGGAAAATAAGTACCACCAAGACTACGATGAAAACGATTAAGATATTGATGAGCCAGAACGCTAAAGGATGATCACCAAACGGCAGAACAACGTTCATACCATAGAAGGAAGCGACAATCATCGGGATAGTGAGAAGAATGGTAAGGACTGTCAACGTACGTAGAGTTACGTTCAGGTTGCTGGTCAAAATAGCTTCTGAAGCAGTACGAACATTTTGTACCGTCTTCAAAACAGAACGTGCTGACTCTACCAGCTGACTATTGGCAATGACTAAGTCTTCCATTAATTCAACGTCAGCTTCATAAAATTGCAGTGCCGTACCAGATGTGACCTGTTTAAGCCACGTATTGGTTGGCACCAAAGAATCAATCATGTCGTTGAGCTCGTTCTCATGATTAACCAAACGTACGATTTCCCTCTTACCAATATCTCGCAACTGCGCCCTGTCTCGCTTTACCGCTCGTCGCAACTTCACCAACTTGCGACTAAACTCAGTAGTGAGAGCAGACATTATTTGAATAAATAACTTAGCTTTTTGGGTGGTATGCACTTTCTCTTCCCCACTAGTAAAACGACGCAAGAAAGGCGGCTCCTTTAGTGAGACAGTAATAACAAAAGATGGTCCGGTAATAATTAAAAGTGGAGCAGAATCAATACCTTCTTCTTTCACATCAAAAGGATAGCGAGTGAAGAAGTAGCTTACTTCCCCATCACGTTCCATACGTGGCACCTCAAATAAGTCCTTGGCATCATTTAGTACAGCCGGATCGAGATCAAAATCTTCCGCCAAGTTCATCAACTCAGTTTCATTAGGAGCCACTACATGAGTCCACACACCAGTACGCGGCATGTCCAGCTTTTTCAGTTCACTATCTTTTAATGTACGAAAGTAATGAGTGATCATAAGTTAGCCACATAATAACAAACGAGTTTAGAAACCTGAAAGGAAAGAAATTATTTATGTATATAAACTCGCTTTTTTTTAAAACTGGTGTTATGATTTGCCGCACGAAGACAGACCTATACACTGTTTTCCGAGAGAGGATTGGGTTGGTATAGCACTCCCCTCTCTGACGGGGTGTAAGCAGAAGTTTTCATCCTCTCATCATTCGGTGGTGACATTCGGGGTGTAGCATAATGGTAGTGTACACGGTTTGGGACCGTGTGGCCCGGGTTCGATTCCCGGCTCCCCGAC
>JBNLFP010000089.1:0-4322 GCA_050305595.1 Minisyncoccia bacterium | reverse complement strand
AGCATAACCCATGCGTTCCAACAGTTCTTCTAGCAAAATATCTGCCTCAATAATTGCCAGCTTCCAGTCATTCATGCGATCACTTTGAATGTGTGTTTGGACATCTTCCCAACGTTTATTCTTCACATCACCTGGACCATGTAGCTGTGCATAAACCTCTTCCTGATCTGCCAAAATGGCTGCTGCAACTTCCCCTAGCTGACCAGCTCTAATGTAAGCAAAAACTAAACCATACAGAAGAAGAAAGGACAGAAACCAACCTAAAACCACCAAAAAACTCCAAGCACTGGAAAACCAATGTACAACACCATCAAATGATAAGCCTATTAGAGTACCTGCATTATCACCTCCCCCAACACTTCCTGTACCACCAGAAAGACGCTCAAAAATAGCGTTAAAGAATGAAAATAAATCAACGGAATATTGGTTGAATGGAATGTCGTTACTATCAGGCACGATATAAACGGATTTTAATGTCCTAATTATATCACCGTCCCAGCAGTTATTTATTGCTTGGCGTCAAAAACTTTCTTACCTATATCAAACAACCGAGCTTCACCACTGTGTGGTGCGATGTACTGAATACCGACAGGTAAAGCCTTACCGTCCCTGTCGACAGTTGTAATCGGTAAAGAAATGGCTGGAGTACCCACCAAGTTCACCGGTACAGTAAAGATATCTTGGCGGTACATAGCTAGAGGATCTTCATTTTCGCCAAATTTAAAGGCTGGCGTCGGTGCGGTCGGAGTAAGGACAAAATCTACCTTTTTGAATACATCATTCAATTCATCTCGCATCATCGAGCGCACCGCCTCGGCCTTTCCATAGTATGCGTCATAATAACCAGCCGACAGTACGTAAGTACCAAGCAAGATGCGGCGTTTCGCTTCCGGACCAAAGCCCACAGCGCGCGAGTTTAGGTATGTGTCTAAAAGATCCTTCCCTTCTTCCCGTACGCCGTAACGAATTCCGTCGTAACGAGCCAGGTTAGAAGACACCTCAGCTGGCATAACAATGTAGTAAGCAGCTAGGCCAGACTCAAATAACGGCAATTCAATATCCACTACTTTGTGTCCAGCAGCTTCTAGATCTTTGATATGAGCTTCAAAAGCAGCCATCACATCTTCGTCTATACCATCCTGCAAAAACGCGCGAGGTACGCCGAAAGTGTAGGTCTCTTTAGTAGAAACTTCCGGATAGGTATCCTTCTTGATGGTGGTCATATCTTTTTCATCATGGCCGGCTATAATGTTATACAAAAGTTCAGCGTCTGCCACACTATTTGTCAGAGGACCTGCCTGATCAAGTGATGAACCCATGGCCATCAAACCATAACGAGAAACCGCCCCGTAAGTTGGCTTGAAACCTACCAAACCACAAAAACTGGCTGGCTGGCGGATAGAACCACCAGTATCAGTACCAATAGCAGCTGGCACTGAACCCATGGCTACCGCCGCAGCTGAACCACCTGAAGAACCACCTGGTACGCGTGCAGTGTCGATTGGGTTCTTAGTTGGACCATAAGCCGAATTCTCAGTTGAGCTTCCCATAGCAAACTCATCTAAGTTTGTACCGCCAATAAAGATAGCTCCTGCCTCACGCAATTTTTTAATGATAGTAGCGTCGTAAGACGCAATGTAGTTATCTAAAATTTTTGACGCACCGGTAGTGCGCTTGCCTTTAATTAAAATATTATTCTTGATCGCTAAAGGAATACCAAGTAAAGGTGGAGTGTTTTCACCATCAGACGCATAACGTTTTGTTGCTTCTGCTGCAGCGTCTTCAGCATCTTTGAACACCTCCAAGTAGGCGTTAATGTCGCCATCTTTTTCAGCAATAATTTTCAATGCGTCAGCCAGTGCATTGGTGGGCGTGTAATCACCAGCAACAAATTTTTTTCGTAATTCTGCAATTGTCATATTAGCCTTCTGGATTAAGAATCTTCTTTACCTTCAAGTAAGGACCCTCCTTCTCCGGGAACGCCTCAGTAATTTCAGGAGTACAACTACCAGGCTCATTGGTAATTTCATCTTCGCGAAAAACATTGTGGACAGGACCAACCTTTTTCTCTACTGTAGCCGCAATGTCATTTACCTGTCCAACATAGTCAAGAATGGAGTCGATTTCTGTGTTGAGCTCATCGACCTCATCTTCGCTTAAGCGAATCCGCGCTAGAGTACCAAGATGCATAATTTCTTCCTTTGTCATACGGCGCATAATACCGCAAAAAAGCTAAGCCTCCAACATCTGTCGAAACTCATCTTCACTTAAAACGGTTACTCCTAGCTCCATTGCTTTTTGAGCCTTACTACCTGCCTTCGCTCCTGCAACCACAAAGTCAGTCTTAGCTGACACACTGTCTGTAACATGAGCGCCCATGGCTCGCACCCTATCCTTAGCTTCATCTCGAGAAAATGTATCTAGAGTTCCAGTAAACACAACTGTGCAGCCGGAGAACGGTGTTTCTCCTTGCGTTTGTGCGGATGGATTTTGCACACTCAGGTACTTGAGCAAAGCGTCCAAGTTTCTTTGATTATCCTTATCTTTAAACCACTCCACCAATGACTCTGCCACAATACCACCAACACCTTGTATGTTATCTAAATCTTCTACACTAGCCTGACGAATCGCTTCTATCGAACCACAATATTCGGCAATTAAACGGGCGGTTTCTTCCCCGACATTGGGAATAGATAGACCAACCAACAAACGATAGAGTTCTGGTGAGCTTGCGTCCTTAATAGCTTCTATAACATTACGAGCCGCCCTCTCCTTAAACCCTGGCAGTTCCAATACATCCCCTTCTTCCAAAGTAAATAAATCAACAGGTTCATTAATGAAACCCTCGTCTAATAAAAGATCAATAATGCGCGGGCCTACACCATCAATATTTAGAGCTGTTTTACCAACAAAGTGATATAAGCGACGACGATGGATATGATCAGAATCTAGTGTGACGCAACGATACGCTGCCTCACCAGGAATACGCTCTATGGAACCATCTCCCCCACAACCTTCAACCACTCGCGGAAACTTGTATGGCTTTGTATCTTTTGGACGTAGATGTGTAATCACTTCAACCACTTCAGGAATAACATCTCCAGCTTTTTGTAAAATTACCGTGTCGCCCACCCGTACATCTAAACGCTTGATCTGATCTTCATTATGTAAAGTGGCACGAGATACAGTGGAGCCCGCTATCAAGGTCGGAGTTAAGTGCGCCACTGGAGTAACAGCTCCAGTACGTCCAACCTGCAACACAATGTCTTCTACTACTGTAGTGGCCTGTTCAGCTGGGAACTTAAACGCGACAGCAAACCGTGGCGCTTTAGCAGTGTAACCAAGACGGTGTTGTAGAGGTATCTCATTAACCTTAATCACAACACCATCCACACCATAATCCAGCTCTTCTTTTTTACCTTTCCAGTCAGCGTAAAACTTAATTATTTCGTCCAGATTATTAGCCAGCAAGTTGTTTGGATTAATCTTAAAACCTAAACGTTTTAACAGCCTCATTTCCTCCATTTGTGTGACGGGCTCCTCTCCCTCTAGATAATCTAAATCGTAAACAATGATTGATAGATTACGCGAACGTGCTACCTCTGGATCAAGTTGACGCAAACTACCGGCAGCTGCATTTCTAGGATTGGCAAACAAAGGCGCTTCTGTCTCCTTACGCTCTTTGTTAATACGTGTAAATTCACGCTCAGACAACCATACTTCACCAACAGCGGTTAAGGTGAGTGGTTCTTTTAATTGTTGCGGAAGATCTTTAATAGTCCGAGCGGTATGAGTTACATCTTCACCAATTACTCCATTACCACGAGTAACAGCTCGGACCAGCTGACCCTTCTCGTAAGTCACCACTAACTTTAAACCGTCCAGCTTATGCTCGGCTACATAAGAAAACTTTGGCACATGCTTGTCTCCGCCAGAAAGATAGCGTTTGAGTCGCTCTTCCCAATCGCGTAACTCTTCTACTGAAAAAACATTATTTAAAGACCACTGACGTACGCGATGTTTCACTTTAGAAAAAGCTTCACTTGGCGCACCGCCAACTAAGTTTGTTACTGAATCATTTGAATCATCATCACTACCCTCTAACTGACGCAATTCCCGTACCAATGAGTCATAGGCTTCGTCACTTATTTCCGGAGTATCTTTCTCGTGATATAGACGACGATGATGGTCGATTAGCTCTCGCAGTTTCTCTACTCTGTCTTTATCTTTAGCCATATTTGCCCTTCAGTATAGCATTTTACAACTAAGTAGGTCATTAAGAAAAATAGTCGCAAAGCTTGTTTTCTAACGCAGGGCGCCAG
>JBNLFP010000088.1:0-12931 GCA_050305595.1 Minisyncoccia bacterium | reverse complement strand
CCAATTCCTGAGCCAATAGCTCTGAAATCACAAACGGACGGAACAGCTCAAGGGCCATATGCTTAGGTAGACCACACTGGTCTAGAGCTAGGTCAGGACCGATAACGATCACAGAACGACCAGAGTAGTCCACGCGCTTACCAAGCAAGTTTTGGCGGAAGTAACCCTGTTTACTCTTAAGATAATCAGATAGAGACTTCAATGGACGTCGTTGAGCAGCTGACATCATTGAGTAGGCGCTGTTACCGTGACGGATTGAGTTGTCGATCAACGCATCGACTGCTTCCTGCATAATACGCTTTTCGTTACGCAAGATAACCTCAGGTGCCATGATGTCGATCAACTTCTTCAAACGATTGTTACGGTTGATCACGCGACGGTATAGGTCGTTTAGGTCGGAAGAAGCATGACGACCACCTTCAAGAGCTACCATCGGACGGATAGCCGGAGGTACCACTGGTAAACGGTTTAGGAACATCCACTCAGGACGTACACCAGCGTGACGCATACCACGTACTAGACCAAGACGCTTATCAAGCTTGGCACGCTCCATGGCACCAGCTTTCTCACGCTCACTTTCTAGGCGAGTCTGTAGCTCATCTAGATCAATATTCTTAAAGATTTCGTATACGCTCTCAGCACCGATCTTTGCTTCAAACAGAGTGCCGTACTTGATTGAGAACTTGTGGAACTTAGTTTCGTCGAGGACCGTTCCCTGTTTGATTGAGTTGATTTCCTTCTTCACCTCGTCCATGCGCTCCTTGAGTTCAGCGATAGCTCCCTCGTTATTAAGCTCCTTAGACTTGGTCTTAAATTCATTAGAAAGCTCAGCTAGCAAACGAGCACGCTCACTTTCTGAAACCTTAGTAATGATGTAACCGGCAAAGTAGATCACCTTTTCGATATCTGCAGCAGAGATACCAAGAATCAAAGCGATACGGCTTGGTACACCACGTAGGAACCAGATGTGTGATACTGGAACACAAAGGTCAATGTGACCCATGCGTTCACGACGTACGATAGCGCGTGTGATTTCTACACCACATTTTTCACAAGTAATACCCTTGTAACGAATACCGCGGTATTTCTTACAAGAACATTCATAGTCTTCAACTGGACCGAAGATACGTTCATCGAATAGACCATGCTTCTCAGGACGTTGTGTACGGTAGTTGATGGTTTCAGGCTTGGTTACCTCACCTTTTGACCATTCGAGAATTTTCTCTGGACTCGCTAGGCGCAAAGATACTTCAGAGAGTGTCTGTGGAGTACGTGGCTTGCGAGGGGTTGTTTTGTTGTTTGTTTCCATAATATTTTGGTGAGGTTATTAATCAAGCTCGTCGGCCTTTGTTAAGTTGACATCTAATGCCAGACCACGTAGTTGGTTAACCAACACATTGAAGGCGGCAGGAGTGTGAGGGTGGCTAATACGCTCGCCACGAACAATGGCATCAAAAGCAGCGCTTCGACCGACAATATCGTCTGATTTGATGGTTAGCATCTCACGAAGAGTATAGGCAGCACCATAACCAAGGAGTGCCCACACTTCCATCTCTCCGAATCGTTGTCCACCGATCTGAGCCTTACCACCAAGCGGTTGCTGGGTAATAAGTGAGTATGGACCAATTGAACGCATGTGAATCTTGTCTTCCACCATGTGGTGCAGCTTCAAGATGTACATGTAACCAACAGCAGTCTTTTTAGCAAATTCTTCACCAGTGCGACCATCGCGTAGTTGTAGCTTACCGTCTTCTGGCAAACCAGCAGCCTTTAGCTCAGCCTTAACGTCGTTTTCTGAAGCACCGCTAAATGGAGGCACAACCGCCTGATAATCAAGCGTGTTAGCCGCCATACCAAGGTGTAGTTCAAGAATCTGACCCAGGTTCATACGAGAAGGCACACCGAGTGGGGTTAGAAGTACGTCGATTGGACGACCATCTTCTGTAAATGGCATGTCTTCTTCAGGAAGGATGCGAGAAATCACACCTTTGTTACCGTGACGACCAGCTAGCTTGTCACCAACTGACACGTTACGTACCTGGGCTACAGTTACGTGGATACGTTTGATTACACCACTTTCAAGCTGATCACCAGCCTCACGTGAGAAAATCTTAACGCCGATTACACGACCTCGCTTACCAGCTTCAAGACGAAGTGAAGTATCCTTCACATCTTTGGCCTTCTCACCAAAGATTGAACGAAGCAAACGTTCTTCTGGAGAAAGTTGAGTCTCACCCTTAGGAGTCACTTTACCTACCAGGATATCACCAGGACGAATTTCAGCACCGATACGGATAACACCGTCCTCGTCCAAGTTGCGAAGCTTTAATTCTGACACGTTAGGAATGTCAGGAGTGGTAACTTCAGCTCCAAGTTTAGTATCACGCACTGATACTTCAAACTCTTCAATGTGAATAGTAGAAAACTTACTCTCCTTTACTAGACGCTCAGAGATAACAATCGCGTCCTCATAGTTAGCACCACTCCAACTCATGAAGGCAACGAGTGCGTTTTGACCTACAGCGATCTGACCATTGTCGGTAGAAGTCGTGTCAGCCAAAAGATCACCACGCTTTACTTTGTCGCCTACTGTAACAGCAGGACGGTGTGAGAAAGCTGAGAAGTCATTAGTACGTTCAAGAGTAGCAAGGGTATATTCTTGCTTCTTACCCTTCTTGTCTTTCACAACAATGTGCTTTGAGTCACATTCGATAACTTCACCAGCCTCAGCAGCGATGATTACACGAGCAGTATCCGCAGCTACCATCTTTTCAATACCAGTTGCTACTAGTGGAGCTTCTGGAATTAGACATGGAGTAGCCTGCTTCTGCATGTTTGAACCCATCAAAGTACGGTTGGCGTCGTCGTGATTCAAGAAAGGAATCATTGAGGTAGCAACAGAGAAACCTTGGTTGGTAGCAACATCCATAAAGTCAATTTCTTTACGTACTACCGTCAAAGGCTCACCGTTTTTTCGGGCTTCAACCATAGTTTCTTTGATCTTGCCTGAATCATCTACTTCCACGGCAGCGTGAGCAATCACGAAGTTTTCTTCTTCATGAGCGTTTAAGTAAACAATTTCACCAGTCACTATACCTTTCTCAACTTTAGCGTAAGGGGTTTCGATAATGCCGAAGCGATTTACGCGAGCGTACATTGAAAGACGTAAAATCAAACCAATGTTCGGTCCTTCTGGAGTGTGGATAGGACAAAGTCGTCCGTAGTGAGAGGTGTGAACGTCACGTACTTCGAAGCCAGCGCGCTCACGAGTCAAACCACCTGGACCTAACGCTGAGAGTGTACGTAGACCCTCAAGTTCAGCCAAAATGTTTTGTTGTGGCATGAACTGTGAAAGCTGGTTGGTGGTGTAGAACTCCTTAATAGCAGCTTGAAGTGGGCGTGGGTTGATGATTTGTACTGGAAGCGAAGTTTCACTCTCGATAGTAGACATACGGTCTTGAATGTTTCGCTTCATGCGAGTCATACCAACACGTACGCGTTGTACAGCCATTTCACCAAAATAACGCACACGTCGGAAACCAAGGTGGTCGATGTCATCCGGAAGAGCGTTTGGAGTGTGGTTTAGCTCAATAATATGAGACAAGATAGTCTTCATATCCTCCTGAGACACTGTACGTTCATCGGTTGCTTTTTTGTCAGTTGGACGACCGAAGCGTTCGTTGAAGTGATGACGACCAATTTCAGATAGGTCGTAACGTTCTGGGGAGAAAATAGAATCAACAAACTCACGTGCATTTTCAACGGTAGCTAGGTCTCCGTCACGCAAGCGTTTGTAAATTTCTACGTATGCATCATCTGCAGTTTTGGCAGGGTCTTTAGCTAGGGTAGCTTTAATGTATTCTTCGCCCCGCTCAACATCTTTGAAGAGCTTAATCATTTCGTCATCAGTCTCAAGACCAAAGACACGAAGAAGAGAGGTTATAGGGATTTTCTTTTTTCGGTCGATCTTTACAAAGATACAACCTTCGTTATCAGACTCAATTTCAGTCCAGGCACCACGAGATGGGATTAGTTTGGCACCGAAACAAGTTTTTCCTTTCACTTCATTAGCGGTAAAGAAAATACCGTAAGAACGTGCTAGTTGAGGCACGATCACACGCTCTACACCATTAATGATAAAGGTTCCATGTTCTGTCATTACAGGAATGTCAGCTAGGAAAATTTCCTGTTCTTTTTCACTCTCAAAAGTTTTGTTCTTAAGAACAATAGTAGCTCGAAGCGGTGCATCATACGTCACTTTATTGGCCTTAGCTGCCTCAGGACTCATCTTTGGTTGCCCAACTTCGTAACGCTTAAACTCTAGTTCAAACTTTTTCTCAGAGTAGTCTGTAATAGGAGAAAATTCTTTAAATACTTCCTTCAAACCCTCTTCAACAAACCACTTGTATGAATCAAGTTGTGGTTCGATCAAGTTTGGTACGTCTATAAGCGGACCACGGAACTTTGAGAACACCTTTGGCGGTAAAGCCCCGATCTGCATTCGCTTATGAATAGCACTGTTTAGCTGTTTATCCATTCTGTTTCTGTTAATTAGACCACCAACAACACAAAAGACGACGCTATGGCGTCGTTTTCTAACTTGTTTGCGGTTATTTTATAAAAATTTGCATCACTACCCTAGTTTTAGTGATTTATCCCCACCTGTTTGGTCTGATAGGTTGACAACCGCAACACATTCACCTTCAGACCTCAAGTGAGTCAAAGCTAACAAATTTTACTGAAAAACGCAAGCTTTTAAGCTATTTTTATGTGGAAAACTGGTATTTTAATTGACATTACAACCTTTGCGTGTCAATTTATTGACAGAAATTACTGGTTGGAGGCAAAATGAGTAAACTTACAACGGCCGAAGCTATTACCGAAGAGCTCAAGGTGTTAGTCGCTCGGATAGGAAATGACAACCCTGCCGAAGATGGTCCAATGAACAAAGAAGCTGAGCAATTATTAACTGCTCTGTTGTACATCGTAATGTCTACTCACAATGATGATTACTTGGAGGCAATGCTTGATAAAATCATTGAGGTGGGCACAAACCAAAGTTTGGTAATTAACTGGGATACTTTCAGGAAGCTCAAGGGTGATTAAAAAACTTAGCAAATGCGCGGCATACCCGCGCATTTTATTTTGCTCGCCTGTTTTCTATGTCTTTGTGATGTCCAGATAAAAATACCTTAGGGACGGTGTATCTTTTCTTTTTATACTCAATAGTCTCAGGACGAGTGTACATTTCCCCACTGCTTACCCTCTTATCCTCTAGAGATTCGTTGGTGCCTAGTACACCTGGAATTTCCCGTGCCACAGCATCAATGATAGTTAAAGCTGGAAGCTCACCCCCAGTTAACACATAATCACCAACTGAGACTTCCTCCGCTTTTAAAGCTTTCTTTACGCGAGCGTCGATTCCTTCATAACGCCCAGAGATTAATACCAGGCTTTCGTATTTAGCCAGTTTCTTTGCCATCTTCTGATCAAACTCCTTACCACGTGGAGACATGATTAAGGTTTTGACCTTCTTTTGATCTTTTTTGCGTCCAACAGCCTTCTCCCATGCTTTTAGGATTGGTTCAGCTTGCATCACCATACCAGGACCACCTCCGTACGGACGATCGTCTATTTTATTGTGTTTGTTTTTAGCCAGGTCACGAGGATTGTAGTAATTAACAGAGATCTTCTTCCCTCTTACTTTGGCGCCTTTGCCTTTATCAGTCTTTTGGGCACGTCCTAAAACACTAGCGTCTGTGTACGCCTGACACACCTCTGGGAATAATGTAATAACGTGAAAATTCATAACAAAATCCTAGCACAGAAAAAGCGCTGACCGAAGGTTAGCGCTTTTCTTAGACTTAGATCTTTAAATCATCGATTGCTTGATCAAGTGATTTTTCATCACTCCCCTCACTGGCCGGGACCTCTTCAGCGGTCGGCATTGAGTCAGAAGATTCTCGAGTTGCACGACCACCTTCTGGTTCGTTGATTTTCAAATTGACTCGAGCGTCATTCTTCATACCAACGACACGGAGTAAGATTCGAATAGCCTTAGCAGTGTTACCACTACGACCGATGATTTTACCCATGTCGTCTGCATGTACATCAAGAGTGAGAAGTACACCCATTTCATCTACCACACGAGTTGTCTTTACCGCTTCAGGATGGTCAACAAGTGCCTTCACTAGCATCTCTAAAAATTGCTGATCTTCGTGCATATCTTAATTAGTTTATACTGCAATAACTGCATTCGGCAAATGCCGCTTGCTAACTATATGTTAGCAAGCGGCATTTAAACCGCAACGTCTAACTGTGAGTAGTAGAAAGACTACTTAAGCAGTTTCTTCTTCCTTCTTTTCCTCTTCTGCAGGAGCTTCTTCAGTCTCAGTTTCCTCTACGGGAGTTTCAACTGGAGCTTCTTCTGTTTCTGTAGACGCTTCGTCGGCAGGGGTTTCTTCAGCAGCAGGTGCTTCAGCTTCTGCCTTTGCTGCTTCTTCAGCAGCAGCTTTTTCTTCAGCTTCGCGTGCCAACTTCTCTTCGTCTACAATAGGAGATTTCTTAGGTAGAACATTTACTTTCTTACCCTCGATTACCTTTTGTCCGACGAGAATGTTGTGCACGGTATCTGAAGGCTGCACACCCTTTGACAACCAATCCAGAGCCGCGGTCTTATCAACCTGAACAGTATTAAGCTTAGGGTTATATGAACCCAAAATAGCTACGTTCTTGTTGCTCTTTGGCCCGGTTCGTTTGTCAGTTACCACAATACGAAAAGTTGGATCGTTCTTGCGGCCTATTCGTTGTAATCTCATCATTAACATGACCGCAGAACAATACTATAAATATATGAAATAGACAAGACTATAAACACTATGGATTTAGAGGTCGGTCAATGTTAGTATGGCTCGGTAATGAACGACTCAAAGACCTACGAAGGGATTATTAAAGTACGCGGTAAAGGTACAGGTTTCGTAGCCATCCCAGATCAAGAAGAAGATATTGTTATTTCAAGAGATAATCTAAATTTTGCACTAGATAGCGATTTAGTTGAGATTTCCCTTTTGTCACCTAAAGAAGGAGAACGACGCGAAGGAAAGGTAAGCAAAATTATTGAAGCTGCTCACACTGAATTTGTGGGTACCGTTAAGCGTAGTGAGTACGGTAATAAAGGCCTGTATCTACAACCAGATAGTCGCTATATCCATATTCGTCCGGCTTTTAAGGAGGAAGATGCTGCTGAGCAGGTGGGAATGAAAGTGGTAGCCAAAATTTCTCGTTGGACTGATCCAGAACGTGATCCGCTGGCTGTGATTACGGAAATACTTGGTAAGGCCGGTGACCACGAGACTGAAATGCAGGCTATTATCCGTAGTGGCGGCTTTAGTGAAGATTTTCCTGAAGATGTAGCCAAAGCAGCAAAGGCTCTTCACGAAAACCAAGCGCAAATTTTTGCTGACGCAGAGAAAGATCCAAAACGTCGTGATATGCGTGGCGTAACCACTTTCACCATTGACCCAGCTGACGCTAAAGACTTTGACGACGCACTTTCCTTCCAGAAGTTAGACAACGGTAATATTGAGATCGGTATTCACATTGCTGATGTGTCTCATTATGTTACTGAGGGTGACGCAATTGATAAAGAAGCAGTTGAACGAGGTACCTCTATTTATCTGGTAGATCGTGTGATTCCAATGTTGCCGGAAGTGCTTTCAAATGATCTTTGTTCCCTACGACCCAACACAGATCGTTTAGCTTTTAGTGCTATTTTTGAAATGACTCCAGAGGCTAAGGTAGAGAATGAATGGTACGGACAAACTATCATCCATTCAGACCATCGTTTTGCATACGAAGAGGCGCAAGAGGTGTTAGATAAGGGCGAAGGAGAATACCATGCTGAGTTAGCAGAGATGATGCGCCTATCACGGATTATTCGAGAAGCTCGTTACAAGCGTGGTGCAATTGCTTTTGAGCAGCCAGAAGTGAAGTTTGAACTGGACGATAACGGCAAGCCGATTCGAGCTTATACTAAGGAGCGTACCGAGACCATGTTGATGATTGAGGACTACATGCTTCTTGCTAACCGTAGTGTTGCCACCTTTATTAACAAATGTTGTGAAGACAATAATAAGAAAGAAGTCTTTATTTATCGTATTCATGATGTACCAGATCCAGAGAAAATCGAAGAATTGGCTGAGTTTATTCATGCGCTTGGCTATGAATTTAAAACCAACAAAGGCGTAGTTGAAGCTCGTGATATCAACGAGATGTTAAAAGAAATTGAAGGCAAGCCAGAAGAAACTTTGATAAAAACAGCGACTATCCGCTCTATGGCTAAGGCTATTTACTCTACAAAAAACATTGGTCACTTTGGTCTAGCTTTCAAGTACTACACCCACTTCACTTCCCCGATTCGTCGTTATCCTGACCTTCTGGTACATCGTCTGCTCCGACGTCACTTGGATAACTCTGCTATTTCTAATCAGGAACAAGCTAAGTTCGAGAAACTCTCTGTAGAATCTTCTGAAAGAGAAATGGAAGCTGTGCGAGCTGAACGCAATAGCATTAAGTATAAGCAGGTAGAGTTTATGCAGCCACATATTGGTGAAGAGTTCGACGGTGTAATTACTGGCGTATCTGACTGGGGTATTTATGTCGAAGAAAAGAACTCTCGCTCTGAAGGGATGATTCGTTTAGCGTCTATTAAGAGCGACTACTTCGAACATTTAGCTACTGCATATGCTGTGAAAGGCCAGCGGACAGGTAAGGTTTTTCGACTTGGTGATGAGATTCGTTTCAAGGTAGTACGTGCCGACCTAGAGGAAAAACAACTTGACTACGAACTAGTTGAGTAGTGTAAAAACTTTCTCGGAAATCAGACAGTTATAATTCTTTAGGACCAACCTGAAAGGAGGTGAGTTCTTTGGCAACCTTTAAAGTCAATCAATTCTGCTCAGATCATGATCTGCTTCATGTAGAATCTCGTGATTTGGAGGATTTGCTAAGAAGTTTGGGCAAAACTTCTATCGATGACAAAAATCGAGGAATTGCTCAATTCACTTTACGCTTTGCAAAAGTCACTTTTGCAGAGCTGATGCAGCAAATCAAACAAATGCGCTTCACCTCGAATGTGACGGTGAACGAACTAAGCGAGAACGACGGGGAGATAAGATATGTGCAGCAAAAACAATTGGCTTAAGCCAACTTTTTAACTCGGTCTGAAGCGAATGTAGTACCTTCAGGCCTTTTCTTTATTTAGCATTTTGCATCGCGTCTTCTAGGCGAACAGAAAGTAGTTTTGATACACCATCGCCTGACATGGTAACGCCGTAAAGAATGCCGGCACGGGACATAGTCTCACGATTATGAGTGATAAGGATTAGTTGTGACTTTTGTGAAAGTGCCTCAATCATATCTCCATAGCGTCGACTGTTTGCTTCATCTAGCGCAGCGTCAGTTTCATCGAGAATAACAAAAAGTGGTGGATTAACCTGACTCATTGCGAAAATTAGAGCGATAGAAGTTAGCGCTCTTTCTCCACCAGAAAGCATATCTAGACCCTTCACGCGTTTGTTAGGCAACTTTAAATCTACCTCAATACCAGTTTCGTTAGTTTCTTCTTCATCTTCAGACTCTAACTCGTCATCTTCGTTAGCTTTACGGCGCTTTTTTATCTTTACTTCATTTAAGCCGGCTGAGCCACCGCCAAACATTAGTTTAAAGAAACGCTCAAACTCAGCGGTAATTTTTTCAATACCGGCACTAAAACGTTCATTTAATTGTTCGTCTAACTCTTTAATCAGTTGTTCCAATTTATCAACAGATTCAGTTAGGTCAGACACTTCTCTAACTAAGAAATCATCACGCTCTTTGACGTTTTTATATTCTTTTTCAATATCTTCGTTTGCGCCACCTAATTCCTCAAGGCGGATCTTCATTTTCTCTAGTTCACGACGACGTTCCCGCTGTTTATCGCGAGGTTCTTTCAAAACGTACCCAGAAATATCTTGCTTCATATACTCTGAAGCTGCACGACCGATAAGTACAACAGCTTCTTGTACCTCACGCTTGAATTCTTCTTGTTCACGTTGTAGGGCAGTCAATTCAAACTCCAGCCTTGTTAGGTGGTTTTCCTCCTCCTTACGCTCACTAACAATACGAAATACCTCCTTCTCGGCTTCGTGGGTCTCACTCTGATCAGCTTCAATAGTTGAACGTATCTTATTGTATCGAGCTTCTGCCCCAGCTTCAGTCATAGCTAGTTTCTCTGCATCGTTATCTAATTCAAGCTTTTTCGTTTTTAGTTGGTTAAATTCTTTTTCGTCTGCTTCAACCTGATCGGCATCATTATTTTGCTTTGTAGAGCGAGATAGAAACTGTCGCCAAGTATTAGCGATGTCTAGTAATGAACGACGCAGATTAGGCACGTCTTCCTGACGAACAGCTTTTTCAACTTCTCTTTCAGTATTACTAACCATTTTTTCCAGTTCACTAAAAGGAACTAGAGTGGTGGTTTGTGCTACCGCTTTTTCTTTTGCCGATTTAATACGCCTTTCTAAGAAAGATATCTGGCCTTCTACTGACCCTATCTCTCGCAAGATGATTTGTCTTTGTTGACGTATTTCGTGTAAAGCAGTTTCCGCTTCAATTAGCTCATGTCTGTTTTGATCGTTCTTTTTCTTATCCAAAACTGTCTTGGCTTTTGCCAAAGCATCTTCTAACTCTGACAACTTGGCTCGAATAGGTTTAATTTCCTTATTTAAATGTACTTCTGTCTGTGTCAGGTACTCATCTTCTCTCTTTAAGTACTCGGTATAAGCCACTTGTAGTTCTGTACGTAAGCTAGTTGCTCGTTCAATTTTTTTAATTTGTTTCTCTAAAAATTTTAAGTGCGGAGCAACTTCACGACGTAAACCTTCGACCTTGGTAATATTCTCACGTGTTTTTGCAAGTTTTTTTTCAGCTTCATTTTTCTTAAATTGAAATACCTTGAGGCCAAGCGCGTCCTCTATCATTTCCCGTCTTTCTTTCGGACTAGCAGATAAGATACGATCTGCTTCGCCTTGGGAAATGATATGGTGTCCTGATGGCCCAATATTGGCTGCTGCAAGCACTTCTTGTACATCTTTTAATCTAACCTGGCTACCATTGATACGATACTCGTTTTGGCCATCGCGGTGCACAATGCGTTCAAGGATGATCTCGTCAAAATCCACTGGAAAAATACGATTCGCATTGTCTAAGGTAATTGCTACTGAGGCTCTGTTGCCCCTAGATACCTGATCGCTACCACCCCAAATTAAATCTTCGCCTTTTTTTCCACGCATTTTAGCGTGTGATTGTTCCCCTAAAACAAAGCGAAAACTTTCTGCCACATTTGACTTGCCGGAACCGTTCGGACCCACTACACCAGTTATGGATGACGAAAATTCCAAATCGCTCTTTTTAGCGAAGGATTTAAATCCATTAATTGTTAAGTGTTTCAGATACATTTAGGTAAACGCTATATATCACTGGAATCTCCAATTACTATCATGTAACTATCACTATTCCCTGCCCCTCCTTCGCCTTCCCAGCTTGTACAAATAGTGTCTTCAAAATTCTTAAACTTATTAGTTTCCATCGTGTTAGCAAAAATTACTATTTGATTTGGGTTACCACCACAGGTTTGGTTTGGATCAATGTAATAATAGTGATCAGTATCTCCTGGTCCAAGTGGATCTACAGGTACAGTGCTCATGAACTCTGCTAACAAGGTGTCGATGTTTCCACCTTCTCCAATTTTGCCGTTCATTGATACTGCCTGATTATCACAGTTTGCTGCACTTTCGCACGGATACTCTTTGTAAGTAGCTGCGTAAAGCTGTATTGCCGATTTGATTTGCTCAAGGTCACCTGCCCGCACTTTATCTCGAGCATTTTGGCGGACCTGAGAGGCAGAGGCTAAAGCAACTGACATAAATAGTGCGATAATTCCCGACACTACAATAACTTCTACCAAAGTAAAACCCCTTTGGGACTTCCCACTAAAAAAAGTTCTCATGTATATGATTTTAAGTCGTTAATGAGAGGTTTACAATCTAATTTACCCCCACCCCTTAGCCTAGACTGCATTTTCTGCTGCAGCTTGTTCGGCTTCTTGTTTGCTACGTCCTTTTCCCTCAGCAACTTTTTCAGACTGTAAATAGACACCAACGGTAAAGATACGATCGTGGTCAGGTCCTTCCTGGGAAACAGTTTGATAACTTGGTGTAATTGATACTTTTTCTTGGGATAATTCTTGGAAACGGCTTTTTGCATCTTGCCATAAACGCTTTTCTACAATTTTGTCAGTTTTGGCGAACAGCTGGTCTGCGATAAATTTGTCAGCAGTTTCGTAACCTTTGTCTAAATAAATTGCCCCGATCAGCGCTTCAAATGCGTTGGCTAAGATGTATTGTCGAGCACGTCCAGTATCTTTTGCTTCACCCTTTGACATTAATAGAAAGTCATTTATACCAAGCTTCTGAGAAGCTTCAGCGAGTGAAATAGTATTAACCAGAGCAGCTCTTACTGCGGTTAGTTCACCCTCCGGTTTGTTTGGGTATTTTTTAAAGAGAAAGTCGGTTACCACTAGCTCCAACACTGCGTCACCTAAAAACTCCATGCGCTCGTTATGGTCTTGGGTTGCGTCGCGGTTTTCGTTCAGATAAGAGCGGTGAGTAATAGCTGTTAATAAATAATCCTTATCGGTAAAAGTGATATTTAATACTTTTTCTAGTTTGTCTAAATTTTCCATGTTTAACTTTTCTTGGAAGGATCTTTGGCGACCAATGTGGTAACTGCTTTGGTTACAATCGGCAAGATGTCTTCATAAAAATTCAAATCAAGAATATCAGTGATCTTAAACCACTGCGCATCATCCAGTCCGCCCTTCTTTTCAATAGCA
>JBNLFP010000087.1:0-4658 GCA_050305595.1 Minisyncoccia bacterium | reverse complement strand
TAGTACGAATACGAATTTCCGGTACTTGTCGATGTTCTAATTCTTCAAGAACAGTAAAAATTGAGGAATCAAACAACCAAGCACCAGTCTGTACTTCATCTTCTTTGTCAGGCACAAAAGCGTATTTGCTGGGATCTGGATCAAGTATTTCGCCCACACGCATGGTCCAAGCGTGTGGGGCTGATGCGTTGGATATATCTGGCAATGAGTCTATCAGATACACGCTGTCACCCAATATTAGTAAAAACTCATCTTCACCGACCCAGGGCTGAGCTAGCTTGAGGTGTTTACCAACGCTGGCTCCGTGTGTTTCAGGTATGTATCGATAGAATACATCAAGTTGATATTTTGCACCGGTACCGATAGTTTCCATTAACAGTTCGGCATGGGTTCCATTTAGCATCACCAAGGCTTTGGTAATGCCAGTATTGCGTATTAGCTGTAACGGCCAATCAATCAACGGCCTGTCACCAACAGGTGTAAGGTGTTTGTTTATCGGTGAAGCTAGATAGGGACGCATGCGCGTTCCTAGACCACCAGCCATCACCACGGCCTTCTGTACAGTCATTAGTAATCCTTCCTTCTCTTCTTACTGTGACAAGAACTTAAGTAATTCACTAGGGCTCATTTTAATTGGTTGCGGGAAAATTATCACCTTTTCTTCGTCTGGATCCATGGTATAGAAGTGACCCATCTTCTCAAAACTACGTAGATTGTCGTCTAAATGAGCTGGCAACAAATGCCAGTGTAGGTGGGGAATTGTACTGCTTGAACCAGGGCCAGTCTGAATGAAGTGTTCGATACCACAATTCGGATACTTGTTTTGCAGGATAGAAACAGCTCGCTTTAACAAATCGTGACGAGCCAGCAGTTCTTCTGGGGATTCCTTGTGTAACTCATCTAGGTGACGCTTTGGCACAAGCATGGTGTGTCCTTCAAACTTAGGAAAAGTGTTTACTACCCAGCGATAGTGTTCGTTTTCAAAAGCTTTCCCTGTATGGTCTTTGATAGTCTGTGACTCAATATTTTTAAGGCTACAAAAAGGGCAATTATCAGATCCTTTATTATACTTTTTTCGAAATGGGGAATAGTAGTACATGAATTTATTTTACTCGTTCTAGTTTTTGCCAACTGTAAGACGGTTCATTGTCCGTGTTTATTAATTCCCTTGTGATAGTAAATTCTTTTTCATATTCAGGAAAGAATGTATCGGCCTCAGGGTCTGTTGCGTCAATTAAGGTGAGGTAAAGTCTGTCCGTATGAGGCAGAGCAGCTTCATAGATTGAAGCTCCACCAAAAATAAATATCTCTTCGTTGCCAGGGGCAGCTTTAGCTAGCTGGATAGCTGTGTCTAAAGAATTGCTCACTTCACAGCCTTCGGCCTCGTAAGTAACGTTGCTTGATATAACAATGTTTGTGCGTCCAGGCAGGGGGCGTCCAATAGACTCAAAAGTCTTACGGCCCATAATGATTGGATGATCTATAGTGAGCTCTTTTACGCGCTTCAGGTCATCGCTAATACGCCAAATTAACTCATTATTCTTACCCAGTTCACGATTTTTGCCGATTGCTGCGATGATACTGATGCGGTGTTCTGACATAGGGCAATTATGCCACAAGCAAGAGCCCCTGTCTTTTGGTTGGACCTTGTTGGAGGAGGTATAATAACTCCGATGGCAAACTACGAAATTGAGATCAAAAGTCTACTCGGTGAGGTTGATAAGGCGATGTCACTAAAACAGAAGATGTGTGAGTTGGATCCAGCTTGTGCTTGCATTGCTACTAGCAAACAACTGAACCATTACTTTAAAGACGGTGATATTAAACAGTTGTACGAAAAAACCAAGTCTCTTTTTTCTGATGAAGATCAAGTAAAGTTTAAATCAATAATTGAAAAAGGCAGTGACTTTTCTGTACGTACACGCCTAAAGGATGATGAGGTACTTCTTGTGGTCAAAGCTTCTTTGGATGAAGGAACAAGTGCAAACGCTGTATCTCGTCTTGAATTTGATGAACCTGTTTCGGTGTCACTTGAGGAGTTAGATAAGCTGGTTCAAGATGCTGGCTTCGATTATCAGGCCAAATGGTCTCGTGAACGAGAAGAGTATTCGTACAAAGGGGCTAATGTGTGTCTAGATAAAAATGCTGGCTATGGTTATTTGGCTGAATTTGAAAAAGTGGTTGAGGATGGCTCAGATATTGATAGTGTTCGTTCCGAAATGGCAGCACTTATGGACGAATTAGGGGTAGAGGAGTTAGCTCAAGATCGTTTGGAACGCCTGTTTGCTCACTACAATGACAATTGGCCCGACTATTAAGGCACTGATAATACTTTTATAATTGAATAATTATGTTTTTATCTGACAAGGACATCCATGCAGCGGTGAAGAAGGGGGAGATCACTCTTGATCCTTTTAGTCCTAAGCAATTGCAGCCCGCTACCTACGATATTCGTTTGGGAAATACCTTTATCATTAACGATGCTCATTCCACCAAAGCGATAGATCCGGTTAAAGGTATCTATCCCAAAACTCAAACTATAGATGTAAAGGACGGTGATGAGTTTGTATTGCATCCCGGCGTTTCTATACTCGGTTATTCCAAGGAAAAGTTTGGTAGTGATCAATTCTTGATTGAGGTGAATGGCAAGTCTTCTTTGGCGCGTATTGGTTTGATTGTGCACAACTCAGCAAGTATTGTTAATCCTGGTCACTATCTAAACATTGCTCTTGAGCTTTGTAACTTAAATAACGTGCCGATTGTATTGCGTCCAGGCATGGAGATCGCACAACTTTCTTTTTCCACCCTATCTTCTCACACTAAGAAAAGTTACCGACAAACTGGCCGTTATAACCACAACAACTTTGCCTCGTATGTACCACCGAAGACCGGCCCTTTGGCTCGGAAGAAAAAGGTAACCAAAAAGAAGGCTAGAAGTAAAAAATAATTCACCAATATCATGTCAAAAAAACACTCTGAAGAGTACAAGCACCCCGAGTATCAATACTTAGATCTTTGCCAAGACATTCTAGACAATGGCGCAGACAAAGAACTGTTTTTCAATGACGTTGTGTTGGACGAGTATAAAAAGAAAGGGGAGAAGCCACCGTTTATTCGGTCAGTTTTTGGTAGGCAGATTCGTTTTGATTTGTCTGAAGGTTTTCCGCTCCTCACAACTAAAAAGACTTTTTGGCGCGGCATTACCACCGAGCTACTTTGGTTTTTGTCTGGTGACTCGAATATTAAACCGTTGGTAGATCAAAACAACCATATTTGGGACGAGTGGGCATGGAAAATGCATACTATGTGGGCCCAGGAAAATGCTCCGGAAGAGGAGATGACTCAAGAGGAGTTCATTAAGAAAATATCTGATTCACCGGCTGATGATCCTTTTGTACAGAAGTGGGGGGACTTGATTACTATCTACGGACGTATGTGGCGCCGTTGGCCGGCAAAAGACGGTCGTGAGATAGACCAGCTTGGTTGGGTAATCGAAGGTCTTAAGACTAAGCCGGATCGCAAGTCATACGTGGTCAGTGCTTGGAACCCAGACTTTATCTACGCTATGGCTTCAGAAGGACAAAAATCTCAAGTTCCGCCATTTTGTCACACCATGTTCCAATTCCAGGTAGCGAACGGAAAATTAAATCTCGGTCTCTATCAGCGTAGTGCTGACCTTTTCCTTGGTGTACCGTTTAATATTGCTTCTTACGCACTACTTCTCAAGATGGTGTCACAGGTGGTAGATATACCGCCAGGGGAATTTGTACATTCGTTTGGTGACGTACATATTTACTCCAATCACTTTGATCAGGTGAAGGAACAACTAACTCGTGAACCGCTGCCGTTTCCGGAGGTGAAGTTAAATCCGGATATTAAGGATATTGATAGCTTCACTTTGGATGATATTACTCTAGAGAATTATGAAGCCCATCCTTCACTCAAGGCAGAAATAGCCAACGTCGGCGGCTTCGAAGAAAAAAAGAAGTAGATTTGACACTTTCTATTTCAGTGTTATGATATCGGACGGTATTTTACCGTTCTTAAAGCATACTTTTCTATCTAGAAGGAACCACTAAATGAGGTTGGGCCTCAGCAAGTTCGTCCGACGTTTCTTAAGAACGTCTTTGCATATTAGGGTGGCTATTTGTCACTCGCGGGCAGATGGAGAGTTCATTCTTCTTGTGCGAAATCGCCGGGGAGATGGCTTGCTCCATTTACCAGGCGGTCGCTACCGCAAGGGTTGGCAAAAAATCAGCTCGATCCGTGCGGCAGTTAATATGGTAAAAAAAAGGCCTTGGAGCCGACTTGTACAGGACTCAATCTTTGGGGTCCTACAAAAAAGGAAAGATTGGTCTCACGGAGATTACCGTGGTTACAGGTTTGATCGACGAAATTGAGATTGTGTCCAAACATCCTGATCACGATTTCATGTGGTATCCTAAATCGGCCTTGAAAGAGATGTCGGAGGTGGATAAGTTCACCAAATATATCCTGGAACGCCTGCCTGATATGCAGGCAGAAATCCCACGCGTCGCCTAGAAGAGATTCGACCGCACTATGCAAATAGTGCGGTCTTTTTTGTATATTTCATTTTGGGTATATAATGTGATTACTATGATCTGACGTAGTTACAAAAGTGGTTATTCACGATTAAC
>JBNLFP010000086.1:0-10104 GCA_050305595.1 Minisyncoccia bacterium | reverse complement strand
ATCTGGGCTTGGCTTGAAAGATATCGTCCCAATTGGGATCAGATATCTGAAGAAGATGTGAGGCGTATAGCCTTCGCACTTCGGTGTCGGTTTTCGGCTAAGGCCGTTGAAACCAAGAGAAAACAAGCTGAACGTAAAGTCCTTCAAGAAAAAAAGAACAAACAACCAAAGTTTGATTTCTAAGCGGAACTGTATTAAGTACCGCTTTTTCTTTTGCCTAAATTTTTCGGGCGTCTTTGATGTCAAATGCCCCTACTTTGGTGCGGCGGAGAGTTAGGAGTGAGGCTGGATAATCTCCTAGTAAACGCCCAAGCTCTTCGCCGAGGGAGCGGATGTAAGTGCCACTAGCGACGTGGAATTTTACTGGCACGATAACCTTCTCCTTGTTTTCGTCGTAAGTGATTGGTCCGTTTAGTTCGGCGCTATGAACTGTCATGTCTCGCATGGGTAATTCTTCGGTTGGTACAGTTTCACCGCGCAGCTTCGCTGCGCGGGCTTTTTTATAAAACGGCACACCACCCTTTTTGATGGCTGAGTAAGCAGAAACTGGAAGGGTGAGAGTTCCGGTGAGTTGCTTTAAAGCAGCAGAAATTTTTTCGGAGGAAAAAATTTCTGCAGTTTCCTCTGCACTAATGTCTGTCTGTTCAATCACTTCCCCTTCCCTGTCTCCACTATCGGTTTTAAGGCCGATCAAAATATCAGTCTCATATTCTTTGTCTAATTTTATGTAGTTGGATAATTGCTTGGTACCTTCCGCGATGCCTATTAACATCAAACCAGAAGCGGCGGGATCTAATGTTCCTGCATGACCCATCTTTTTAATGTTGAGTTCACGGCGCAAACGGCGAATAACATCAAAGGAGGTTATTCCTTCAGGCTTGTCCACTAGTAACAGGTTTATGGGCTTGTTTTCGTTCATTGTAGATAAAGATAAACTTCACTATTTCAACTAACAATATATTTGATGCTACCCAAAGTAGTACTAAGGCTACCCAGCCGCTAGATAAGGCAGCCGTGCCAAAAATATGTTGTAAGTACGGCACATATATAGTGAGTGATAGCAGGAATATACCAAGCAGGACTCCTATGTTCAATACTTTGTTACTAAAAATAGCGTAAGTCCCTAGTGGTTTGTGAAGGTTGCGTAAAGAGTACGCCACTAACAACATGTAAGAGGCAAAGCAAGCGAAGAAGAAGGTTCTACCAATTGCGTTGTCATAACCGATCTGTACTAAATAATAGTAGAGTAAAAGTAGTGCTACTGATGTGAACGATCCTAGACCAAAAGTCAGTGCCATTACTTCTCCGTCCAAAATCGATCCCTTGCTGTCTCTCTTTTTGGGGTACTCGTTATCAAAAGCAAATGCAATGGCTGGAATACTACTAGTAACAAAATTAACCCAAATAATCTGTAATGGTGATAGTGGCAAGGTTAGTCCGAGTGCCAAAGACCCGCCTAAGATTACTGCTTCATCAAATGCATCAGTCATCAGGTAAACAAACATCTTACGAATATTGGAAAGTATCAACCTTCCTTCATCGATGGCGGCTTTGATGGTCTTAAAGTTATCGTCTAACAAGACAAGATCAGACACACCTTTAGCTACGTCTGTTCCGCTACCAATAGCAACACCAATATTAGCTCGCTTCAATGACGGTGCGTCGTTCACTCCATCACCAAGCATAGCCACAATCTCTCCCTTTGCTTGTAGGAGTTCGATGATCCGGTACTTATCTTCCGGTGTCATGCGGGCAAAGACGCGCACTCGATTTAACGCGTCATCTAACTCTTCGTCGGTCATGGATCGAATATCAGCTCCAGAAATAACATGCTCGTCCACGTCCTGCCAGCCTAGCTTTTTTGCTATAGCAACTGCTGTACCAGGCAGGTCACCGGTCGCCATAATTACTCTAACTCCAGAACCCTCAATCTCGGCCATTAATTCTTTCATTTTGGTCCGAAGAGGATCGTAAAAGACCAATACTCCAACAAACTCTAGATCTAACTCCTTACCCTCAACGGTCTTCTTTTTTTGTTTAGCAATCCCCAATAAGCGTTTACCTTCCTGGCTCTGAGTATTTATATAGTCTAAGGCTTTCTGGTAATCATCAGAGGACAACTTACTTTTCTGTAGCAAGATATCAGGGGCACCCATTACGATATCTTCGTTTTTATAACGGTAGATTGAGTACTTATTACTGGAATTAAAAAGTCTTACTACGGCGGTCTCTTTTCTGATGGCTGTTACAGGGATACCCAGTTTACCAGCAGCAATCACGATACTAGCATCTAGGTGACGACCACTGACGTTCCATTTGGCGGCGGGTTTGTCTGGATTGCTGATGATGACATTAGTATTAGAAACTGCCAAGCGCATGATTTCATTACGATCGGTTTGGCTAGTTTTTGTGTTGTTCAGCAAGGTCTTCAAAGAAAAGGTGTCTACCAGCTCCATAGCACCTGTGGTTAGCGTGCCAGTTTTATCGGTAATTATGGTAGTGGTACTACCAAGCGTTTCGGCAGCCTTAAGAGTACGAACGATACCGTTTTGCTTAGCTATACGCTCTACACCAATAGCTAGGATGGCAGTGAGACCTGGAGGTAAAGCCTCCGGAATAGTACCGACCGCAATCGCTACCGCGATTAAGAAAATTTCAAAAGTTGGCAGGCCACGTGATACTCCAAGAGCGTAGACAAAAATGAGCAAGAAACCTGTAACTAACGCAAGTAAATAACCGATATTGCGCACGGCCTTTTGTAACGGGGTCGGATCCTCTTTTTGTTTAAGTACTGCAGTGGCAATTTTTCCGAACTCCGTGTACGTACCTGTGCTAGTGACCAGCACCCTTCCTTGTCCTTCGTCTACATAAGTACCACTAAACAACATATTGGTACGTTCTTGTAGTGCAGTGGCTTCAGACACAGGACCAACACTTTTTTCTACCGGCAGTGATTCGCCAGTCAGCACAGACTCATCTACTTCTAGGTTGTAAGCATCAAAAATTCTACCGTCGGCGGGTACGCGCTCTCCCGCTCGTAACAAGATAATGTCGCCTGGCACGATCTCCTTGGAGTCAACCTCAATCTCAATGCCATCACGTAACACCCGCGAGCGTACTTCGATGTATGAACGTAATGCTTCAGTGGCTCGCTCTGCTTTGTACTCTTGATAAAAACCAAGGCCAATAGAAGCTCCTACAGCAGCTAAGATAACTACTGCATCCAGTATTTCATTAAAAAAGAAAGAAACCCCAGCCGCCAAAAGCAGGATGATAATGAGTGGACTGGTGAACTGGGAGAGAAATAGTTTAAGGAGTGAGTAGTTCAGGTGACCATTAAAGGTGTTTGGTCCGTACAGTTTTAAACGCTTAGCGGCTTCTGCACGGGTTAATCCATCTTTAACTTCACCCTGTAGCTCGACTGCTAGGGTGTCTATATCCTTCGCCCAGACATTAGCAATGAGCTGAGGTTCCATCTCTTAAATTATAACGCAAGAGGTGGGTGCTGCGCGCTCCCTTCTTGTGTACTAAAGTACCAACAATGCCGGATTAAAGACTAGGACGGTTCCAAGTAATACCATCAGTATTCCGCCAATAAGTAGCGAAAGTTGAGCGTATCTTCCTCCGTGTGCTTGTAGTTTAGAGTAACCCCAGATTGCTAAGCCAAAGACAACAAAGTCATCAATCATGTAACCAATCGTGTAAACCAAGATGTACCACTGTTGAGTGATAAAATCGAGTTGGTTGAGCTCAAGGATTTTTGTGTAAGCTTGAGGAATACCGATCGAGCAAGCAAATTCGATAATGTTTACTGAGAAAGCAATGACCAAAATAGCGGCAATAGAAGCAATAGTTATTGGTTGGTTAACAATCTGCTTAAATTTATTAACTGTTTTGGTTTGAGTGTCGAGGTCGGTGATATCGCAAACCAGCTCTGTTTTCTTGTTTTTCTTCCAGCGCCAAAGGAAAAAGGTACCACCACCAAGCGCTAAGAAGCCTACTAACGGCGTAACATATTGATCAAGCGCGATGAAGTCCCAGGTCTTGTACCAAACATTAAGAATCAAGTTGTACATCACTGCCTCAGCAACAATAAATATCCCTGCCATAATCATCATCTTGCGGCGACTGCCAGCTTGAGACAGTATTACTAAGAAAGTGATCAAGACCCACATTGCACAAGGGTTAAAGCCGTCGATTGTTCCTAGGATGGCAGAAAGAGAAAACAATGAGAAAGATTTAAGATCTACGACTCCAAGGAATGGCAGATCAAACACATATCCACCGGTAGTTTCGCATTCCAAGTCAGTACAACTGCCGCCTATTATCACATTTTGTTTCGGTGCGTATGCTAGATGATCTTCGATACTGTTAATGTTTGATGTGCGTGCGGCTTCTATCGCTGCATCTATCGATGCTCCGGTGGTGTCTGGTCCATTGAAGCCGACGATTACTCGCTCACCTATTACCATCACCGGAGTAACTTTAGTTATTTCGTGCTTGGCAGTTACTTGGTTGTATAGTGCTTTTGCTTTTTTGTCTTCAACTGTATTTAGATACTCATATTCAATTCCTTCTTCTTGCAGCCAAGTTTTAAGTTTAAGACAAAAGCCACAGTCGTCACGACCAAACACATATACAGTTGGTTGTATTGATGCTACTGCTTCATTGGGTATTACTACCGACAAGACACTAAAGGCCATCAACACCAAAGCAAAAATATTTTTCATACGAGGCTATTCTAACCGTTTTGGGACGTGATTAAAAACTATATTTTAGTGAGTAACGTGTTTGAGTTGATGTTTGAGTTCTTTATATTCCGGCAAGGTTTGTTCAACCAAACTCCAAAAATTTTGAGAATGATTCATTTCTTGTAGGTGGCAAAGCTCGTGAACTACAATGTAGTTCTGAAGCTCTGGTGGTAAAAACAAAATTCGGTAACTAAAGTTCAAGTTCTTCAGCGAGCTACAACTCCCCCAACAGCTCCGTTGATTACGAATCGCTACCCGGTTGTAGGTAAAACCATAATGCTCATTAAAATGATTCAACCGTTCGTGTATCAATACTCTGGCTGCTTCTTTGTGAGTTAAGTAATGTTTGGTCACACTAGTGCGCCGTCTTCTTCTGTATCTAACCCATCTCATTGTTTCATTATTTAGGTTCCATGGAGCGCCAAATACGCACTAGTCTGATTATGTAATAATCGTATTCCCCGTCTAATTCTTCGTAGATCGGTTTTAGAAGTTCGTTGCCCACCTTATCGATAGCTTTATAGATATCTTTTTTTGCCTTAGACCAGTTGTCAGGCAAGATGTGTTTAATGTCTTTTTGTTTGATTTGTGACTCTTCTGCCAATTTTTCTATATGACCCCATATTGTACCTTCTGTGACTGATCGTTCTTTTGCGATTTTTGTTACAGACTTACCTTCTTGTAATAACTGTTTAGTCACCTCTTGGGTACTTTCTTTAAGAATACGTTTTTCTGGTCGGGCTTTTTTTACCTCTCCTGGTTTTGGCATTTTTCCACCCATAGCAGTAACAAAATTTTTCTGCATCTTTTCTAGATCTTTGTCGTCCATTTCTTTGAAAGTATCTTCAGCTATCTCACTCTCTTCCTGGAAGCGTTCATTTTGTCGAATCACTCGAGGGTCTACATTGAGTGCGCTTGGGTTCATACCCGAGAGTTTTAGACCAGCTAGAGTGCGTACACGAGACAAGGCCACATATCCTTGGCCATACACAAAAGTGCGAGATAGGTCCATTTCAGCTGCATCTAATGACATGCCTTGGCTCTTATGTACAGTGATAGCCCATGCTAAGCGGAGTGGTATTTGTTCTATCGAGGCGCGCACCTTTCCGTCTTCAACCACTTCCCAACTGACCGGTTCAAGTGTAATTCGACGTCCATCGAACGTTTCGATGATCGGCCATCCTTCGGTACGATCAAAGTCCACTATTCGTCCTAGAGTACCGTTGACGTAGCCTTTTTCGAAGTTGTTTTTGGTACACATCACCATCGATTCTAATTTCAACTCTAGAGTATCCGGTGACAAACAAGTACGCACCAAACCTTCTATCAAAGCCTTAGCTCCTCGACCGGTCATTTTAAAGGTACGCTTGTCACCTCCGAGTGAGTTGAGCTTTTGTTGGTTGAAGCCATCTACATCGGCATTGTGTGTATAGAGTTTGGTCGGCTCTATGTTCTCTTGTTCAATGTCCGTCTGGTCACGTAGTAATGTAAAATGTTCTTCCTCAATCTCACCACTTCTAATAGACTTAAGAAGTGACAAGAACATCTCGTCTTCTTGTCGGTGCTGTTCAGTTAGATAACAAATAAGCGGCCGTGCTTCCTGCCAAGCGTTTGATTCAAAGGCGTAATGAATAGTATCATCACCTTTTGTAATTGGTGGAAGCTGGAAGAAGTCACCAACAAAAATTACTTGCAATCCACCAAAAGCGTCATGATTTTGACGAATGGTTTGTGTGACGACATTTACCATATCGAGTGTGGTACGACTCAACATAGATACCTCATCGATGATTAAAACTTTGGCTTTCTTTACACGACGAACAGTTTTTTCATTAGTCGCGATTTTATCTAAATCATAATTACTCAAAGTTTCTCGTATACCAATACCGCTCCATGAGTGAATGGTCATACCGCCGATATGTGTCGCGGCTATACCGGTTGAGGCAGTAATGGCAACAGGTAGTTTTGCTGCTTCCAACCACGCAATGTATTGATTGATAGTGTGCGTCTTTCCGGCTCCTGGTTCTCCGGTTAAAAAAACATTCGCTCCGGTTTTCAGAATATCTAGCGCTTGAGTTTGTAACATTGGGTATAAGTCTAACATTTAAGTCGTTGAGTGCGTTATAATCGCCATTAAGATGAGTTCTAAGTCAAGTACAAAAACTCGCGCTAAAAAAGTTGCTGTAAAAACAGCATCTAAAAAACGTGTTGCCAAACCACGCGCTAATAAAACTAAAAAAGAAGTAGTTAAAACAGAACTAACCAAGACCCCTGCCATTTTATCTAACAAGCAAGTGTTGGCTGAAATTTCTCGTGAACCACTTGGTCATATAATGGCGGAGCATAAACTTCGTGATGCTGGCTTTAGGGGAGAAGTTACTACCGATAAAGGGTTGTTAGACAAATATTCAACCGACGAAAGTATCTTTAGTATCAGGCCGCAAATGGTTGTGCAGCCGAAGAGTAAAAAAGATGTTGAGATTGCAGTTGCTGTTTTATCGGCGGAAACAGGCCGCTTCCCTGGCCTTTCTCTAACACCGCGTGCGGCCGGTACTGGTTTGTCTGGAGGCTCACTGACAGACTCAATTGTTATAGATGTCGTTACTCATTTAAATAGTATTGATAAAGTAACCAAGACTGGTGAAAAAGTAACTATCACTTGTGAGCCGGGTGTGATATGGACAGAAGCAGACAAGGCACTGAAAAAATATGATAGTTACCTTCCTTCCTTCCCCGCTTCAAAACATATTTGTACTGTTGGTGGTTCTGTAGCTAACAACGCCGCCGGTCCTGACTCTTTACGTTACGGACATTGTGCAGATTGGATTGAATCTTTAGATGTTGTATTACGTGATGGACACACTTACACGGTCAAACCCCTTAGCTTTAAAGAATATAAAAAGTTAATTAAGTCGGATAATGAACTTGCTCGTATTGCGAGAGAGATTTTTGATTTAATCGCTAAAAATGAAACCACTATCAAGCGAGCCAAGCCAAAGACACAAAAGAATACGGCTGGTTATTCATTGTGGGATGTAATAGACACTTCGGTTGCCAAGTTTAGACGCGGTAACGGTACTTTTGATCTTACTCGTTTGTTGGCTGGTAGTCAGGGTACGCTCGGTATTATTACTTCTATTACAATGCGTGCCGAATCGATTGCTACAGACGGTCACTTAGTAGTCGTTCCAGTATTCGACTTAGCTTCAGCTGGTAAGGTTGTGGTAGAGGCTCTGAAGTACGATCCACGTAATATTGAAATATTTGATGGTTTTACCTATGAAGCAGCAATGAATAATCCGCAGTTTTTCCGTTCACGCCTACCAAGCTTGCGCTATTATCGAGTGTTGTTGTCTTTGTACACCAACTTCCACGTACGGTGGCGACGACGTTTGCCCGAGTTTGTATTGTTGATTACTTTGGATGAAAATTCACATGGTAAGTTAAAAGAAGTCGTTGATGCTTTGCGGAAAAAAGGCGGTAAAACTGCTCGCCTCATCACTAATGATTATGAAAGTGAAATGTTCTGGCAGCTACGCGGCGCTAGTTTTATGTTGGCTAAATTACTTGATCCTAAGAAACGCCCCGCCCCTTTCTTGGAGGATATGACAGTACCGCCTCAGCACTTGGCAAAGTTCTTTGCTGACATTAAGTATCTTTTGAAGAAATATCGTATAACTGCAGCGGTGCATGGACATGGGGGTAATGGTCACTTCCACTTCTATCCGCTCCTAGACTTTACCAACAAGACTACGCCCAACCTCATTACTAAGATGACTGAGGAGTTTTTCAATACCGCCATCAAGTACGACGGTAACATTTGTGGTGAGCATAACGACGGTATTATTCGTACACCGTATCTGAACAAGATGTTTTCTCGTTCTGCTTTAGCTCTGTTTAAAGATGTTGAGCATATCTTTGATCCGGATGATATTTTTAATCCTGGTAAGAAAGTTAATCCTCGTTTTGATATTCAAAGTTCCGTCCGAAAAACTAATTAGTTGACAATATTTTTAGTCGGGAGTATTTTGAAAAAAGAATAAGAAAGATTGACAACAAAATCTAGAGAGGAACAGTAAACAGAAAGAAAGGAATAATGTCATGAAAATTGTGACAAAACTGTGTACTGCTGTGGTGGCAGCTTTTTTGTTTGTATGTAACGCATACGCTTCCGGCTTCTCAACAACTTATCAGTACGATCCGGCCAGTGAGGTCGACGTCGAACTGGTGTTGGCCGTCGATATCTCACAGTCTATGGATACCGAAGAGCAGGAGGTGCAACGCGATGGCTACGTGGCCGCTCTTACTTCAAGGGAATTCTTGGATGCGGTTCAGGTTGGCCCCATTGGACGTATCGCCGTCACCTATATGGAGTGGGGTGGTGTTGATGAGCACTTCATTGTAGCGGATTGGGCGGTCATCCGGGATGCTCAATCAGCAGCTGCATTTGCAGGCAAGATTGCTGAAGCGCCATTGCGCCAAGTACAACGTACTTCTATAGCCTCGGCTCTACAGAGGTCGGTATATCTGATTAACTCTAACCAATACCAAGGTCTAAGGCGAGTTATTGATATTTCTGGTGACGGACCAAATAACCAGGGTGGTTCAGTAACAGACATGCGCGATCATGTGGTGGCAGCCGGGGTGACAATTAACGGCTTGCCGTTAATGATGAAGTCAAACAAAAACACTTGGCAAGCTATGCTCAACCTCGATCATTACTATGAGGACTGTGTGATCGGCGGTCCAGGTTCGTTTGCAATCCCTGTACGGTCTCAAGAAGGCTTTGCTGATGCAATTCGGATGAAGTTGACAATGGAGATTGCAGGTTGGCAGTCACCAGAACCAGTCCAGTATGCGTCGTTGGCTGATGTGATTGAGATCTTTAAGGACTATCAAGCCAAATATGGTTATTATTACGTCCGACAAGCATCTGGTTCAACGGCCGGCCGTGAACGGATACGTTGTGATCTGTTTGACTGATAAACTCGGAGGAAACCCTATGTCAGGGTGTAAACCATGAAGGCCGTCGTTTTGACTCAAGTGAGTTCAAAATGACGGCCTTTTAATGTGTAAAAGAAAAAAACGTGAATGTCATCAGACATTCACGCTTGAAGTTTCAGCACAGAAATTCAGACAAACCGTAGACGTTTGTAGTAGGCGCGGACCATATCTTCGTTTAAGTCTTTACCACAACCCTTCATGCCAAAAATTTCGACACTCACGGCATTTTCCATTTTCAGTTGGGCAAACAAGTCGCCTACCTTTACTGTTCTGGTTCTGACTACTTCTGAGAAGTAGCCCTCACAGTGGATGTTTGCTTGTACAGCATTAGCCAACGGTTCAAAAACGG
>JBNLFP010000085.1:0-2891 GCA_050305595.1 Minisyncoccia bacterium | reverse complement strand
ATAATGAAAAAGGTGCCGGTTGGTCCAGGAAACTTCTGGAACAATCTTTTAACAGCGGTGTTGGTTCTTATGTTGCTAACTGCTGGTTATTCATATTTTTCAGAAATTCAAACACAGACCGATGAGGTGACTTTGTCTGCGATTGCTGCTGGTGTGAAGTCTGGTGAAGTAAAAGAAATCATTGTTCGTGGTAACAAGCTTGAGGTAAGTTACAACGATGAATCTAAGAACATGGCGATTGGTAAGAAGGAGTCCGGTTCTTCTATTACTGAAACACTAACCAATTTAGGTGTCTCTGAAGACTCACTAGATGGCGTGACTATCGATGTACAGAACGAAACAGGTTTTGCGTACTACCTTTCTACTTTTGCTCCATTTCTTTTCCCAATCATCTTCCTACTACTAATAGTATGGTTCTTCACTCGTAGTGTACGTGGTGCTGGTATGCAGGCACTAAACTTTGGTACTTCTAAGGCCAGGGTAATCGACCCAGAAGATCAGGCACAGAAAGTAACTTTCAAAAACGTGGCTGGTGCCAAAGAGGCTAAGCAAGAACTTGAAGAGATTGTAGACTTCTTAAAGAATCCAAAGAAGTTTCTTGATATAGGGGCTGAGATACCTAAAGGCGTACTTCTGATGGGTCCAGCTGGTACTGGTAAGACTTTGTTGGCACGTGCAGTAGCCGGTGAAGCTGGTGTACCTTTCTTCTCCATCTCTGGTTCTGAATTCGTAGAGATGTTTGTTGGTGTCGGTGCGTCACGTGTACGTGACTTGTTCCAAATGGCTAAAAAAGCAGCACCAGCGATTATATTTGTGGACGAGATCGATGCAGTGGGACGTATTCGAGGGACTGGTATCGGTGGCGGTAATGATGAACGCGAACAAACTTTGAACCAAATCTTGGTAGAGATGGACGGCTTCGAACCAAGTGAGAAGGTGATTGTGATGGCTGCTACTAACCGACCAGACGTACTTGATCCTGCTTTGGTGCGACCAGGACGTTTTGATCGTCGTGTGACTATCGACTTACCTGATCGTGATGACCGAAAGGCTATTCTGGAAGTACACGCTGTGAAGAAACCTTTGGCTGAGGATGTAAATCTAGATATCATCGCGACGCGTACTCCTGGTTTCTCTGGAGCTGACTTGCAGTCACTTATGAACGAGGCGGCTATCTTAGCGGCTCGTGAAGAACGCAAGACAGTAGCGCAGTTTGATATGATCCGTTCAATTGAGAAGGTGATGCTTGGTCCAGAACGCAAGAGTCACTTACTATCTAAGAAAGAACGTGAAGTCACTGCGTATCACGAAGCAGGTCATGCGTTGGTGGCAAGTGTGTTGCCTTACGCTGACCCAGTGCAGAAGATTTCTATCATTTCTCGTGGTCGAGCGGCTGGTTACACTCTTAAGTTGCCAGACCAAGATCGTAAGATGCAGACTAAGAAAGAATTCCTGGATGATATTGCGATGACACTTGGTGGTTATGTGACCGAGCAAATGGTGTTTGATGACCTTACTACAGGCCCATCAAATGACCTGCAGGTGGTAGCTAACTTGGCTCGTGACATGGTGACTAAGTACGGTATGAGTGAAATTGGGCCAATCGCGCTTGAAGGTACTGGCGGACGCATGATAGGCGGGGGTCTGTCAGAAGATCGCGGTTACTCTCCACAAGTAGCGAAGCAGATTGATGACGAGGTAACTAAGTTAGTGGATCAAGGAAAGGAAAAAGCAAGAGAAATTCTAACCACTCACCGTAAGGCACTGGATGCTATCGCTAAAAAGTTAGTAGAGGTAGAAACTCTCGAGCGTGATGAATACGAAGCGATTTTGAAAGCAGAAGGAGTGGAGATTCAAGACGCCTACAAAGATGATCCTGTTAAGGAAGTCGAAAGGAAGGCTGATCCTAGTAAAGTTTTAGAAGAGATTGCTACTGATATAAATAAGTAGGGAAGATTAAAACCCGACGCCTAAGCGTCGGGTTTTTTCTTGTTCAGCCATTTCCAATGCCACCAATTCCAATTTTGATCTTCAGATGCAATAGTCCAAATTGGCCAAAAAATATAGCTAATTCGGTGTGACACATGATCCATAAGGATGTGTAACAGGTGTCCTGCTGTGTAAGCTGTCAAAATCGGATCAAGGTCACCAACATATGCAAACATCAGCGACATCACTAAAATCAAGATCAAGGCAGAATGTGTGGCTTTGTATGTCCAAGACCAGTAACTCTTCCGGTCAATCAGGTCAAAGATCCTAGTTTCGCGCCGTCCCCATTTGTTACTGTTAACTGCCAACTTCTTGCCTGAAAAATAAGCAACTATGAAATAGCCGCAATTTCCCAAGTCAGGAAGCACTGATGCCAATACACACACAAAAGCAGTTGTGAGGTACGGATAAGTAAAGTGCACAGGAAAGATGGGGAAAACTTCATATAGTGAGGATCCGGCTCCAGACCAAATCGTCAGTCCAGCTGCTGGTACCCAAACATGTTCGCGTAAATGCATTTTGGAAATCTCCCGCTTGCTCTAGGTGTGATTATACTACTTTTAAAATAAAAGGGCGGTGCCGAAGGCACCGCCCTTTTATTTTACGCAAAGCTAGATTATCGCTTCATGCGCATAGCAAGACGGAAACTCATATATGAAAGATAACCGATTACTACCACTACTGTCCAAGATAGCCAGTGAGGGACCATCCAATTCATTAAAGTCAGGTCCATTTGGAATAATGCACGCACGAAGTGTGCTGCAGCCACCACACCAAAGACAACTCCAGCAACCATTAGATAGCTGCGTTCACGTAGGGCAGGAATCTTTCCGATGTGCCATCCGTAGTGGATAAGGATTAAGAATAAGGCTGCGTCAAAGATCAGGGCTGGTATAACCATT
>JBNLFP010000084.1:0-2946 GCA_050305595.1 Minisyncoccia bacterium | reverse complement strand
TCCAAGCAATAAGAGAACCTAAAATAGGGACTTTTTTCTTGTAGAAATCTTCACTGAACACCTACTAAGTATAAGGTGGAATTGAACTATATAAAAGTGGTTGCAGTGGAACTAAAAAAGCGACCTCTTGCGAGGCCGCTTTTTTAGTAGTCTTTAGTCCGTAACTAGCACGTAGGCACCGTTACTCATCTTCTTAAATAGATTTGAATCCTGAAGGTTTACTACAATTGTGTTGTCCTTCACGTAACGTTCCTTACGAACCTTATCGATGATCTCTTCACGAGTCAGTGGACCATGCTTTTCAAGTAGGTCACGGAGTACATCCTTAACCACACCAGCAGAGTAACCCCACTCTGATAGAGCGTATAGACCACGTCCAACTAGAACAAAACGCTTGTCTTTAATCAGCTCATTGTGGGTAGTCGCCACATGCGCCTTACGGTCAAACAGTTCCTTGATCATCTCAGCCACTTCCTTGAAGTGCATTGGAGAACCGTGACGCTTTACTACCAAGTATGCGTAATCACGCACACCTTTAACACGCACATTAGGACTAGAGGCAGGACCCCATTCTCCTAGAGGGTTACGGGCAATGTCTTTAGATACTAACAACCAATGCTTCAAAACATCCTCATTGTATTTATCAGCCAAACCAATTAGCTGTTCACGGAAGCGATTTAGAATTTCTTCTTCAGAAACTAACTCATCACGTCCTAGGGACTGGTACACATTTTGTAGAGCCTTTTCCACAATAACGGCTTTCTCTTTTTCAGTATACCAACGATGAGCATAAGCATTATTCTCCTTAGCACGCTGGAAAGGATCACCAACTGCTAACAAGAAATAAATATGATTACGTGTCGCTTTATCAGTTGAAAGGGCATCAAGTAATTCATTTTCAGCAATGAAACCGCCACCCAACTCTTCAATCAAGCGATGGAGTTCATCAAAAGTTTCTTTGAACTCACCGTACACATCTGACTTCTGGATAGAAGAAATAGCATGTGCCTCAATCTGACGTACACGCTCACGAGTAATACCATAAGTCTGACCAATAGATTCAAGAGTGAATGCTGTGTTGTCGGCACCCAAACCGTAACGCTTTTCAAGTACATCACGAGCACGATCTGGTAGGACTGCTAATAGTTTTTTACTAATTTGTTTTGGTTTAAAAGTAATCATAATACAATGTGGTTCTGAAGCGGTTTTAGGTCAAAAGACCAATTAGCCTTTAATATTTACAGAATTCTGGCCATACTATCACCCCCGTTGACATCCGTCAAGTCTGTGGTGATACATTAGTTCACAACTAAATTCAAGATCTTGCCAGGTACATAAACAACCTTCTTTATCTCTACTCCTTCCAAGTACTTAGCCACTCCAGGCACTTCCCTGGCAGCAACTAATGCGGTATTTTCATCCGTCTCTGGCGAGATGGTTATATCTCCTCTCACCTTACCATTCACCTGCACACCAATAGTCACAGTATCATCAACCGCTAAAGCAGGGTCAAAAGTAGGAAATTCAGCCGTATGAATACTGGATTTATTTCCCAGAGCAGCCCAAAGCTCTTCTGTAATATGGGGCGCAAATGGAGCCAACAACTTTAATAAAGTTCCATAGCTCTCTTGTGATAAACCTTCTTTTTCTGCTTGGTTTACAAAGATCATCATCGCACTAACGGCAGTGTTGAACTTAAATTCTTCAATGTCTTCACTAACCTTTTTGATGGTTTTATGTAACATCGTTGAAACTAACTTTGGTTCAGTGTCAGTTATGTGTTCCGCCAAACCATTTATTTTTTCCAAGAAGCGACGAGCACCAACTAAACCATCCTGACTCCAAGCTATAGTGTTTTCAAACGGTCCCATAAACATCTCATAGACACGCATAGTGTCAGCACCTACCAACTCAACGATATCGTCAGGATTAATAACATTACCCCAACGTTTACTCATTTTGCGACCATCTTCGGCCAAAATAAAGCCAAGAAACTCCAAACGCTGGAAAGGCTCAATAGTTGACACTACACCAATATCGTAAAGGAACTTGTGCCAGAAGCGAGCATAAATAAGGTGCCGCACTGCGTGATCACCACCCACATACACATCAACCGGTGCCCAGTACTTTTCTTTGTCCTTACCCACCAGAGCCTCATTATTATGTGGATCCATGTAACGCAAGTAGTACCAAGAAGAACCAGCCCACTGTGGCATGGTGTTAGTTTCTCGCTCAGCTTTTATCAGCTCTTTGCCTGCTGGAGCTTCTTCTGCCACCATAAAGTCGCCATCGTCAGTGATGTAACCGGTGACATTCACCCAATCGGTAATGTTAGCTAACGGAGAGCGGCCATCACCAGCTGGTTCGTAGTGTTCAACTTCTGGCAACTTAACCGGCAGTTGTTCTTCGGCTATTGGATAAACCTTCCCGTCTTCAGTGCGCACAATTGGGAATGGTTCACCCCAGTATCGCTGGCGACTAAAGACCCAGTCTTTAATCTTGTAGGTGGAGGTCATTCTGCCACCAACCTTTTCCGTAATAGCTTTCTTAGCTTCTTCTGAGTCTACTCCGTCAAACTTACTCGAATTGATAAGTCTGCCTGCGGCACTAAATGGCAACTTTTCGTCTCCCGATACCACCTGCTTAATTTCTATATTGAATTTCTGAGCAAACGCAAAGTCACGCTCATCATGAGCAGGTACCGCCATAATGGCGCCAGTGCCGTAACCGGCTAACACATAGTCAGCGATAAAGACTGGAATTTCTTCACCGTTAGCTGGGTTGGTAGCAGTAACACCTTCCAGCTTTACACCAGTCTTTTCTTTGGTTTCATCAAGGCGATCCATCTCTTTCTTGTTGATAGCTTCTTTTATGTAAGTCTCAACTTCTGACCAATTTGATATATTGTCTTTATTTTTAGCAACCAGTTCGTGTTCTGGCGCTAAC
>JBNLFP010000083.1:0-5272 GCA_050305595.1 Minisyncoccia bacterium | reverse complement strand
GTTAGAAGAAGCTTGACGTAGAAGACGTATCTAGATATACGGCGCCCAAGGCAAGTTTCTGAAACTCTAGGCTTTCGCTAGTTTTGGAAAAATTTAGAAGAGGTCGTCGGAGGTTACGGAAGTCTGACGCTTATTATAGTTAATAGAGCGCTTGTCGAAGAAGTCTACGTGCTTAGTAGCAATCACTTCATCATTGAACCATTCGGTCTTGTCGAGAAGAGCATCGTCAATACTGAAGACAGTAGACATACCGATTGATTGTAGGGAGTTATTTAAGCGGTGCTTGATGAATTCCTTCACTTGATCTTTCGGCATGAAATCTAATTCACCCTTTTCAAAGATCCAGTCGATGATCGCGCTTTCAGCTTGGTAAGCCTCAACACACATCATACGAACAGTCTCACGATGAGATTCATCAAACCAGTCCGGATGTTCCTCACGAATGATATTAATGAGATCAATACCAAACATACCGTGAATCTGTTCCTCCTTTGAAGTAGCCTCAACGGCGTTGGAAACGCCCTTGAACAAATTCTTGTGCTTGTTGAAAGACATCATTATGAGGAACTGCGAGAATAAAGACACATGTTCGATGAACAGTGAAAATAACAAGACAGCCTGGGAATATTCGCGCATTTCACCAGCCTTAGAGAAAGCAATTACTTTATCCAAGTACTCAATACGTTTTTGAATTACTGGTACCTCAGAAAGTTTCTTAAACTCATCGTTAAGTCCTAAAATTTCTAACAAGTGTGCGTATGCGTCCATGTGACGTACTTCTGACTCAGCAAAAGTGAAACCTACCGCTCCGATTTCCGGCTTTGGCATACGGCCATAGATGTTGCCCCAAAAACTTTTCACCGCCACCTCAATCTGGGCAATGGCAAGCATGGCTTTTTTAATAACATCTCTCTCAACTTCAGTTACGCGAGTTTTAAAATCGTCTATGTCGCGAGTGTAGTTAAACTCAGTATGCAACCAATAAGAGTGTCGAATAGCGGTCACATATTCTATTAATTCCGGGTATTCATAAGGCTTGAGGTTAGTACGCCTTGTGAAAAGATCACGCTGACGCATCTTTTTACGTTCAGCTCGATAAATAATGTAGGCCTTTGCGGTCTCAAAGTAACCCAGTTCCATCAGCGCAGCCTCAACTAAGTCTTGGATTTCCTCCACAGATGGATATCCGTCGGCACACTTGCCGTAGTGGTGATCACCGGGCTCAGCCGTAGCTGCACCGACACACATCGCCACAATCTTTTCGTGTACCAAAGCGGCAACTTCTGCTGCAGCCTTATCTTGGCCCTCTTTCTCACCGTCCGCAGTCTCGTTAAGAGCTTTAAGAACCGCTGCTTCAACCTTGCTGATGCTGAAGTTAACAACGGAACCATCACGTTTGCGAATCTGTTTTATTTCCATAACACAGAATAGTTTAAATTTAGATCATAGAAGAATCGTCTTCTAATTGGCTGATAAATAAAACCGCATATGCGGATCATAAAGTTAGAACTCGCGCGCCAGACCGATCAAACAATCCTTTACGGATTGCGGTCTGTACGAAACTGATCGATCTGGCCAACGAACTTATACCTCCCGACGCGATGCTCTCCTTGCCTTCGCGTAACCTCATAATACACCACCCTAAAAGTTATAATTTGGTCACACTTTTGATCGCCAGACAAAAAAGTGTAAAACAAAGGGCGGTTCAGCCTTCCGCTGAACCGCCCTTCCCCAGAGTTATCCACACCCCCAAACTGAAAATCATTTTTTCGTTAAGGGCAAGAGGGCTACCGCTTTAGACTGTCTCTAATTTCACGTAACAGTAACACTTCTTCACTTGTCTCAACTACCTTATCTTTCTCTGGCTTAGCTTCCTCACGACGTTTCAGCTTACCGATCAATTTAATGAAAACAAATATAGATATAGCTACGATGGCAAAATCAATGATGGATTGCAAAAAAATTCCATAGGTAATCTGAACCTCCCCTACTGTCCAGGCCATGTCGGACATGTCTACCCCACCAGCTAACGCTCCTGCAAGCGGAAGAATAATGTTGTCCGCTAGTGACGAAACGATTTTGCCAAAGGCGCCGCCAATGACCACTGCCACTGCTAATTCAACAACATTGCCTTTCAAAGCAAAGGCTTGAAACTCCTGCCATAAATTCATTGCTCTTTTTTGATAGCTCATAGTAATTTAAATTAATTAATGATGATGATGACTGCCTGTGTCAGCCAGAACGACTTTATCTGCAAACCACCAAGCAGCTAAACCTGTAGTAAATGGTACCGCTAAAATGAGACCGATGCTACCAATCATAATCCTAGCTAACTCAGCCGCAATTACTTCTTGATTCAAAGTGAAGTACAGAGGTGCTTCACTAGTAGAAAATAACAACACTAGCGGTAAAGCTGCAGCGACGTAAGCTAACGCTAACGTATTAACTAATGACCCGACATGATCGCGTCCAACTTTCAGAGCTCTTTGGTAAAGTTCTGTCGCTTTGAATTTATTATTGGCAGCTTTAAGTTCACGCACGACTGAGGCCTGAGTAATAGCAATATCATCCAAGACACCAAGCACACCAATAATGATACTCCCTATTAAGAGTCCCACTAAATCTAACCTGCCATCAGTAGCGAAGGTTAGATACACAGACGCATCGTCTCCATAACCAGTTAAGTGCAAATAATTCACAAAGAACCAAGCCAAGCCACCGGTTAGAAGTACTGCCATGCTAGTACCACCAAAAGCAATAACCGATAAGGCATTTAATCCGTGCGTTCCAAACAAAGCTAAAGCTAAGATAACGCCAGCTATTAACAAACTCATCAAGATTGGATCATGGCCAGCTAAAAGAGACGGCAATAACACAAAGACGATACCCAAGATACTTAAAAATAGTGAGGACGCAGCCCTTACCCCTTGCCATCCCGCAAACATCACCAACAAAGCTATGAACAAAACCAGCAACAAGATTAAGCCATACCCGCGGTCTATATCTTTTAAGAGATAGAATTCTCGACCATCAATATCTTTGATATGACTGAGATATATATTATCTCCTGCACTCAAAGACACCAGATCGTTCTCGAAAGTGACGACTTGATCGATTTTATCTCCCTCTTTGATTAGAGCTTTTACCGTTTGGATAGTATGCAGTGTGCCTGTACCAGCTATCTCCTCCTCTTCTTCTGACACAATTTCCAATACTTCGGCTCTTAAGAAAGTTTGCAGTTCTTCATATGCAACAGCTGATCCCTGCGCAAAAACATGGTTATGTCCCCAAAATACCGATACTAACAATAAAAAGCTTAAGGTTTTTTTCATCGGTACATGATATCAGACATAATGACTTTACATCTCCATCAGCTCCTGCTATATTAATGCAAATTATTTGCATTAATATTTATAGATTATGTTGATTGAGGCGATTTTGGTTGCTGGAGCAGTGGCGCTTTGTTCCTTGGTAGGTGCGTTCTTTTTTGGTAATAGTCGACACCTGGAAGGAATGGAGCGTTACATAATTCCAGCCGCAGTTGGTGTTTTTTTGTCTCTCACCCTATTTGAATTAATTCCTGAAACCTTACATAGCAATGAAACCTGGGGTGGTGTAATGGTGGCAGCTGGTTTTATCTCCTTCTATGTACTAGGGTATGTTCTCCATCGTTATTTTCACGACCGAGCACATGAGGACAAAGACTGTGATCGTCGTGGTGCCGCGAATCTACTACTAATCGGTGACGCTGTTCACAACCTGGCTGACGGTGTCATACTCGGCTCTGCGTTTCTAATTGACCCAACTGTTGGGGTAGCAGTTGCTATCGGCTTAGCCTTGCACGAAATACCGCAAGAAATTGTGGAATTTGGAGTATTAGTACGTGGTGGTTACAGTCGTGTAGAGGCTGCTTGGCGTAACCTTATTTCGGCGTCTACTATTGTTATTGGTACGGTTTTGACTATTTTATTAGCCGCGTCCGCTGAGGAGTATGTATGGGTGATAACTGGCTTGGCAGCAGGTAACCTACTTTATATCGCCGCCTCTGACCTACTCCCTCGCGTACACGGCACGTTGGAAGGATACAAAAGTTTCTGGTACACCGTACTGGCACTTATCTTAGGTTTCGTAATCATGACAAGTGTCATGGTGTACACCCACGAAAATTTTGGCCACAGTCATGATGACCATGACTCAGAAACAGAATCGGCTGATATACACGATGACACACATTAAAAAAACAGGCGGCCTACAGGCCGCCTGTTTTTTAATATCTAAGACGCATGTCGTGGCGTCAGTATCTCTGAGCCGGTCTCAGTAATCAAAACAGTATGCTCCATATGCGAAGCGATACCTCCGTCTTTAGAATAAACTGTGTAACCATCTTCCCGGTCAAAAACCACATCCTTATCTCCATAGATTAACATCGGCTCGATTGCCAACACCATTCCCGCTTCAAGTACAGGGCCAGGATTTCCTGGCTGTACATAATTTGGCACTGATGGCTCTTCGTGTAGTTCGTACCCTACACCATGACCGCACATTTCTTCTACAATACCAAACTCCTTCGGTACCACCGCTTCAATGGCTGCACCAATGGCCGACACAGTAACGCCTGGCTTAGCTGCTTTAACAGCAGCCGACAAGGCTCTTTCGGTGACCTGTATCAACTCCTTAGCCTCCTTAGTTCCCTCTCCACAAACCAGAGATCTCGCAGAGTCTAGCACCATCCCTTCGTAGCCAATAACCAGATCGAGGCTGACGACATCCCCATTTTGAAAAGTAACTGGTTCTTCATTAGGAATACCATGTACCACCACCTCATTAACAGAGACACACGTAGCGGCTGGATACGGGCGCGGCGCAAAGGTTGGTTGATAACCAAGAATCATCGGTTCTAGATTATATTCTTCGAGTAGCTCCATTGCCTTATCATCAACATCTAAAGATGTTGCTCCAGGCACCACTTCTTTCTCCAACTGATCTAAAATCATACCCAAAAGCCTTCCGCCTTCACGGAGCTTTTCGATCGCTTCTGGGGTTTTAATAGTTATTTTGCTCATTCTAGTCCAGGCTTAAGGCCTTCAAGATTGCCTCGTGCACACCTTCAATAGTCAGTGTGCCGTCTATATCGTGCACAATAGTATTAGCACGTTGACGGTAGTAGTCAATGACTGGCATCGTTTCTTCACGATACCAAGTCAACCTAGCCTCAATAGACTCGTCAGTATCGTCTTCGCGGGCACGACCAACCATACGTTCTCGTACCACT
>JBNLFP010000082.1:0-3703 GCA_050305595.1 Minisyncoccia bacterium | reverse complement strand
TTGAGATAAAGCCTCAGCACCGCCAGCAATATCCAGCATCTCACTGGTAATGCTTTGTTGCCGGGCTTTGTTGTATTCGAGTTGCAAAGCAGCACTTAGGTCAGTAGCATTATCAGTCGCATTCTTCATCGCTACCATGCGGGCTGAGTGTTCAGACGCCTTACTCTCAAGCAGTGCGTGATAAATAATAATCTGTACCAGATGAGGTACGAGTGATTGTAATACCTCTTCAGCTGATGGTTCGATGGTGTAAACAATTTTGTCGTCAGACATTTCTGTGTCTTCACTGAACTTCCCTGTCTTTGGCTTAATACCACGCATGATGTAGTGCAATTCAGCTGGATCGAGCGGAAGGATTTTGCGTTTGGTTGGCTCTTGCTCAAAGGTTGATAGGAAGTTTTGGTAGATAATCTCTACCTCTTTGTATTCAGCATGAGCAAACTTACCCAGGATAGTCTCAGTCATGGTCTGCACGTCCTCAATAGTCACTTCGTCAGCAAGATTAGTATGTTCTTCGATGACCGTAATGTTTTCACGCCTGGCAAAATCCACCGCTTTGCGACCAACACAAATCATTTCAACTTCGCTCCGATATTGTTCTAATATTTCCTCAGCCTTCTTTAATACAGCGCTGTTAACACTACCGGCCAAACCTTTATCGCTGGTGACCAAAACTACCAAACGCTTACCGCCTGTCTTTGGTTTGACGTAAACACTGTTAGCAAAATCTTCTGCTACGGCAACACGAGACAATACTCGCACCGCTGCATGAACATAAGGACGTCCCGCTAATGCTCGCTCTTGACTCTTACGCATTTTTACCGCAGACACAGATTCCATCGCCTTAGTCACTTGACCGGTTTTTTTGGTGGAAATTATTTTGTTTTTAACTTGCTTAAGAGCCATTTTAGAAATCTATTTACGCCTCTAGACCGTAGAATTGATTGTGAGCATCTTTAAATTCTATAATCGCTTGATCTAATTTCGTTACTACATCGTCGGTCAATTCACGACCTGTTTCCAACGTATCAAACACATCCTGACGATCACGAGCCACGAAAGCTAAGAAAGCTTCCTCTACCTCCTGAACCTTCTCTGGGGTTGTACCTTCGTACAAACCTTGGTTAGCAGCATAAATAGACACCACCTGCTTATAGAAAGGCATTGGGTTGTTTTGTGATTGTTTCAAAAGCTCAACGTACTTACGGCCAGAGTCGATACGTGCCTTGGTTTCTTCATCCAAGTCAGAAGCAAACTGCATAAAAGCTTCAAGTTCACGGAACTGAGCCAGCTCAAGACGAATCTTTCCTGACACTTTTTTCATCGCTTTCGTTTGGGCTGAAGAACCCACGCGAGATACAGAAATACCAACGTTCAAAGCTGGGCGAATACCCTTGTTGAACAAATCACCTTCCAAGAAGATCTGACCATCAGTGATAGAGATCACGTTAGTCGGAATGTACGCAGATACGTCACCTTCTTGAGTTTCGATAATAGGTAGCGCAGTAATGGAACCACCACCTAATTCTTTAGACAGTTTTGCTGAACGCTCAAGCAAACGTGAGTGCAAGTAGAAAATATCGCCAGGATAAGCTTCACGTCCTGGTGGACGACGAAGTAGCAATGACATCTGACGATAAGCCACCGCGTGCTTAGAAAGATCGTCAAACACCACCAACACGTCGCGACCCTTTTGCATGAAGTACTCACCAATCGCAGCACCAGCAAACGGAGCCAAGAAAAGCATCGGTGAAGCCTCAGAAGCTGAAGTAGCCACGATAGTGGTGTACTCCATCGCTCCAGCTGCTTCAAGCTTAGCCATCAAACTAGCTGTCTTAGAACGCTTCTGTCCAACCGCTACGTAAATACAGATAGGACGAGTTTCTTTTGGTTCGTACTTTTGGTTGATGATGGTGTCGATAGCGATAGTAGTCTTACCAGTCTGACGGTCACCAATAATAAGTTCACGCTGTCCACGACCGATAGGAATCATTGAGTCAATCGCCTTAATACCAGTGTGTACCGGCTCATTCACAGAAGAACGATCCATCACACCATAAGCCACACGCTCAATAGGCATGTCGGCATCTGCCTTGATGGCGCCAGCGCCATCAATAGCTTCACCAAGTGGATTAACCACACGACCAACAATATCTTCACCTACTGGGATCGAGAGCAGTTTTCCAGTACGCTTTACAGTCATTCCTTCCTTGATATGACCAGATTCACCCAACACCACCGCCTTTACAGCGTCTTCTTCTAGGTTAAGCACGAGACCAAACAAAGCCTGGTCTTTCTCTAACACATCAGCCAGAGACTTTCCGTCAGCGCTGTCGAAAAGAACCATCTCCATCATCTGGGCTGACTGGAGTCCGTCGATCTCGACAATTCCGTCACCGACGGCTGTCACTACACCCACCTCTTCACTAACCGCAGTTTGGTCGAGGTGGCTGATTTCTTTTTTCAGTTTTTCGATAATTGTGCTCATAAATTCGTAATTGGTGTTGTTATTAATTTTGTTTAGTTGCACTACGGTACCAAGAAATCAATCTTGATTTGTAGCTTTTGTCTAAACGTTGGTTGTTCTGATCAAGGATAAAGCCGCCGACAATGGTTGGGTCTAGTTTTGTTCTAAACTGCCCATCACCGATCAGCTTGGAAATTTCTTTGTGATAATGTTTTTCGTCTGTTTTGTCAGCTAGAGTAAGTGTTGCCTCATCACCACGAGTGCTTGCTGCTAAAATGCGTGTTACTTCTCGTAACACCGGCACCAACAAACGGTCATGTCCACGCTTTATCATCACTTCTTTAAGATGCTTGATAACCTTGGTGGTATCAGCTTCTGTTTCTAGAAGTTCTAACAACGCTTTAACGTATTGTTTCTTGGTAGCACCCATGATTATAACTTCTTCTCACTTAAAACCTTTTCGGCTGCCAATACAGCTAACTTGGCAATTTCTGCCTCGCTCGCCTTCTTAGCCTCTTCTGCTAGAGCACGACTGCGCTCCTCAGCAGCTTTGATCTTTTGTGCCGCTTCCTCTTCTGCAGCAGCGCGTACTTTGGCTGCATTTTCCTCAGCAAAGCCAGCCGCACGGTCGTTAATATCTGCAGCCTCTTGATGAGCCTGACTAACAATAGCTTTCTTTTCGTCCTCAGCTGCAGACAAAGCCTGTCCAGCTGCTTCAGCATCTTTTACACCCTGTGCTATGGTTTCCTCTCGCTCATTCAATATCTTCAACAACGGCTTATATAACAGGTATGACAAAATACCTGCCAAAACCAGGAAGTTAATGATCTGAATGGTAATCAACTTGATGTCGATTCCAAAAGCATGAATAAGAGATTCCATAGACGAGAGTTAGAAAATTACTAAAGGCTTACGCAAACTTAATTACGAAGGCCACCACCAGTGCGAAGATAGCCAAAGCTTCTACGAAGGCAATACCAATAAACATGGTTGCCTGCACCTTTCCGGCTGCTTCAGGGTTACGTCCAATTGCTTCTAGTGCCTTTGACACAAGCATACCGATACCGATACCCGGACCTAGCACACCGACGCCGGCTGCGATAGCCATAGCGAGTGCTTTCATTGCTTCTAGTTCCATACTGTTTAATTAAAATTATGTTGGTAATACTGCTCACGAGCAGACGGGAACGACGCAAAATGCGTCACTCCCGTCTTCTAATGAGGCTCCTCTATGGC
>JBNLFP010000081.1:0-5105 GCA_050305595.1 Minisyncoccia bacterium | reverse complement strand
TCCCAAACACATCTCATGCAAGGTTCAAATGAAGAGGATGAATCCAGCAGTAGTGATGATGACATTCCTTTGTCACAGTATCCTTGTGAAATAGCACCAACAGATACGAAGCTCGGTAAAGAAGCCACCAGTACTCACCCTGGCGGGGGGGCTACACCCTTCTCTCAACCCTCCCTCTGCCCCGACTCACCTCAACCTTGATCTTTACCATTTGTTCCATACGGCGAATGTCGGCCAGTAGGCGGGATCGATCTTTATTGTACATTAAGAGATTAAAGACTGAACGACCACCATTGCGAGCAAATACAGCTCTATCTCCTACTTTCTTATTAATAGTCAGTGAATGAAAAGACTCTAGGGATTCAATTTTCTTAATCCCTTTCATTTCAACAATTTTACCTTCTTTGGCCACGAACCACTTAATGGCTGTTGAGAAACCTTTACATTTTTTAGGAATCACTGGTTTACGTGGAATGCGCACCATCACATCATTAGCGGTGTGATTTATATCGCAAGATAAGCGATGTAATACGTCCCTGAATCCACCAAGCCTCGGTCCAACTTCAATAACTTTCCAATCATTATCAATCTTCATCAACTCAGTGTGAGCAGAAGTACTACGTAAACCAAGAGCGTGAATGGCAGTCTCGGCTGTTGCTTCGGCCCTAGCTACAGTCTCTTTTTTGAGGATAGTAGGTGTGGTTTGTTTATAACCATAAAAATCATCATGGCCAATCTCTTTTCCTGTAATAGTACGTACCAATGGGCAGTGATAAATATTTCCTCTTCCGTCTACGTAAGAATCGACTGAGTACATATCACCTTCCATGTATTGCTCAGCCATAATGGTTGGCTCCTCAAAACGACGGTCATTCTTATAAGCTTTTTTAATCTTACGAAAAATGGTGTCGAGTGTCTTTTTTAGTTCTTCTTCGTGGTAACAAATCGCTACAAATAAACTGGCTCCAAGATTAGCCGGTTTGATAATCATTGGTAGACCAACTTTATTAATGAGACGATCACGTTCTTCCTTACTATTTTCCTTTACCTTGGTGAAAATTGGTGTAATTTTTTGGTCATACAAACGAAAACGCTTGCGCATCTCGTATTTATCGGTTGCCCAAGTTAAAGACTCAGTTGTAGGAGTACGCAGGTACGGAACATGAGGAATTACTTCACGGAAGTAGGAAACATTATTGTCACCACGACAAGTAATGGCCAGTAGTTGATCTTGGTAAGGTAAAAGAGCTTCTGCAATTTTGTGCGGCTTACTAAAATCACATTCAACCAAAATGTCATAACCTCCTTTCTCAGGCAGCTTGCGACGGCGAGAGTCCCAAAGCAACATCACTCGATACTGACGATCTGTTTTTTCTCCTGCTTCACGCAAGCTTTGAGCCATACCTTCGGTTACGTTCATCACGTAAACCACAATATTCTTTTTACTCATACGTTTTTTAGAATAAACCGCGGCCACTGCCAAGCAATTTAAGACACCAAGAGTATCACAAAATGCTTACAATCATATATTATGCAATATTGACCAGAAACTGTAAATTACTACTCTGTTGTAGTCTTAGTCTCGTTTATAGCGGTTTCAATCTGTGCCTTGAAATCATCAAAGGTTTCGATTTCCATCTTTTCACCGTTCAGAAGGAGGGTTGGAGTGCCTGAGAAACCTTGAGAACGTGCGTCATTAAAGCTATCCATTACACTGTTTTCTAGAATTGATGAGTCAAGATGACGCTTAAACATATCCACATCTAACCCTAGTTCACTTGCATACTGAACGAAATAGGCACGAGCGTTACTTGCTTCTGCCCAAGCAGATTGATTTTCAAACAATATATCGTACATTTCCCAAAACCTACCTTGCTGACCTGCTGCTTCTGATGCAATAGCGGCAGGTAAAGCATTCGGGTGAATAGTTATGAGTGGGAAGTGACGATACTCAAAACGTAAATCATCCTGATAAAGATTCACTATATCTTCGATATAAGGATAGAATTGACCACATGCTGGACACTGGAAATCACTGTACTCTACCAAAGTTACTGCTGCTTCAGGATTTCCTTTAACATGAGTTTCTACCTCTGAAACACCCTCATTAGCCTGCTCTGCCGCCTGCTTGGAGTAAAAGATAGACACACCAATAACAACTATAACTACTAAAGCTACGATTTTCCAAAAGTGTTTTTTTACCATACGCATGCTATTGTATCACAAATAAATACCCTTATACCGTATGGCCAAACGACCATTTATAAGAAAACAAAAAAGAAAGAAGCATGGTGCAACCTTCTGGGACAGTGAATACGCCTCAGGTGGAGAACACTTAGCTTTATCGGGGGCTGAGAGTGAAGACTTAGCAAAATTCACTCGTTGGCTCCCTCGGCAAAAAAGTCAGCTTGAGTTAACCGGTCAAGCTAGCGTTTTAGACGTGGGCTGTGGGAATGGACGTAACTTGATATACCTAGCCCGGGAGTTTGGCATGAAAGGTGTTGGTTTTGATATTTCTAGTGCCGCCATTGCCGAAGCCCGTCGTGCCACTGGAGAGTTACCGGTTGAATATAGCGTACGTGGCATGGCGGATCCGATTGATTTACCAGATGAATCACAAGACCTCGTCCTGGACATGATGGCTTCTCACTTCTTAAAAGCGGCTGATAGAGAGGCGCTGCGAGATGAGATTTACCGCGTTTTAAAACCAGGTGGTTGGTTGTTTATGAAAACCTTCCTGCGCGACGAGGATCTCCACACGGAACGCTTACTTAGAGAACATCCGGCTAACGAACCTGGTTCATACATTCACCCAGTTATTGGCGTAGCTGAACACGCCTATATGGAAGAAGAATTACTAGACTTCCTGGGTGAACGATTTATTGTTCACAAAATTTATCGCTCTCATAAACACCGAGCTAAAGGTCAGGCCCGTAAGCGCCGCACTATTTCTGTATACGCCGAAAAAGATCCATATAAGTAACTTGCACGGTCTGTACTAGTAAAGTAAGGTGGAGCTAGTAATCAGAAAGAAGGAGTACTTTAATATGTCAGGAGACTCGTCTCTACCAGGACACAACCTGAAAGGTTGGTTTTGTTCTATTTGCGCTGATTTTATTAAAGCTCGCGGAAATTTGTCACAAAGGCTTTATTTCAAGGAAAAGATCAAGGAAGCCTGCCAAGAATTGGCAATCGCCTGGGAGCAAGCATGCGAATGGTTCCGTGAGACGGTACGAGAAATTGAACTCGCCGAGAAAACTGAACTGGAAAACATTTACAACAAATTCCGATTCAACAACACATAACCACGGTTTATCTGACACAAAAGAAAAAAGCGGTGCCCTAGGTACCGCTTTTGTGTTTTACACTAAACTCCAAAGTTTTTTATAGAGTACATGTCACTCTCATCCTGCACGGGTTGGGCTGGAGACTCAGGAGCTTCCACTGACACTGCCGGTGGCTCGATTGATTCTGGCGCTGGAGGAGTTACTAAATCATCTTTCGCCGGAGGAGTAACCAATGTATCTGGGGCTGGCACTGCAGGAGTGGTGTCTTCTGCTGGCATCATCTGTTGCGGAGCGGCTGGAGCAGACACAACTTCACCCGGCACCGCTTCCAAAGGTGTATTCTCGGCCAACTTATTCACTATCTCACTCGCCTCTTCTTTTTCTTCATACAAAGTGTCATCTACGGCTGTTTCAGTTTTATTCTCCTCCACAGAACCTGAAACTCCATCTGGAGCACCCATGGTTTGTAGTAATTTATCGAGATCGGTAGGATCAAAATAATCAATGCTGACAGTACCGCCAAAATCAGTTTTTTTAATTTGTACCCGAGTACCTAAAGTCTCTGTGAGTTTACGCTCCATGTCTATCAACTCTGGATCAGAATCTTTCCACTGCTTTTTACGAACGCGATCAGTTGCAATCTTACGTGCAATTCGCTCAGATTCACGAACCGAAATTTTCTTCATTAAAATCTCTCGGAACAACACGTCTTGCTCTTCCGGTCTTTCGGACAACATTAATAATGCACGAGCATGACCTTCAGTAATTTCGCCTTGCTGAAGGGAAGTTAGAATATTTTTTGGTAGTGCCAAAAGTCGCAAGGTATTGGAGACATATTCACGACTCCTACCCATTTTAGCTGCAATTTGCGCGTGAGTTAATTTGAACTGTTCTGCTAATTGTTGGAAAGCAATTGCTCTATCAACTGAGTTAAGATCTTCTCGTTGCAAGTTTTCAATAATGGCCAACTCCAATTTTTCTTGCTCCGTTTGTTCACCGCTGCGAATAATGACAGGCACCTGACTTAGGTCGGCCAGTTTGGAAGCTCGCAAACGTCGTTCTCCAGCAATTAATTCATACTCAGTATAAAATGTGCCATCGTCACGACTGCGTTCACGTCGCGTCACAGTTAGTGGCTGTAACACTCCGTACATACGAATAGATTCAGCTAATTCCTTTAGCTTGGACTCATCAAATTCACGTCTTGGTTGAAAAGGATTAGGAACCACCTTCTCCACTTCTACCCAAAAAATTGAATCACCTTGAAAAGCCATAACAAACAATAGACAAAATTAAACCAGAAACAGAATTCCCCTGTTTGTTTTATTGTAGCATAGGCCGTTTCTAGCCGTTGTTGATAGCCACTTTTTCTGCTAAACTCTTGTCACTTCATGCCGAAGTGGCGGAATTGGTAGACGCGCACGACTCAAAATCGTGTTCCGCAAGGAGTGAGGGTTCGATTCCCTCCTTCGGCACCAAGATAAAATGTCAGGCCTTGTGTCTGGCTTTTTATTTTGGCTGAGGGAATCGAAAAGCTTTTGTGATATTTCTGGAGCTGCGAACAGAAATAGCCAAAAGGTATACCGATTCTGTAAGAATCGATTCCCTCCTTCGGCACAAAAAAACCCGACTGATTAGTCGAGCTTAATTAGAGTCGGGGGGATTGATGTAGGAATTGATTTTCTTCAAACCATATTCCAGACGCTCAATCGCCCCCTGAAACTCTCTTATTAATTGTGAGTGACTGCAGTACTAGGCCTGTGCGCGGTAGTCAGAATATTGACCTGCACGACAGGGGATCTAGCCAGTGACTCAAAG
>JBNLFP010000080.1:0-3080 GCA_050305595.1 Minisyncoccia bacterium | reverse complement strand
GACCTCTCCAGGTCTTGTGTATGTCATCGCGACATACATTGGGCTACTTGAGTCTCTCTTTTAGGAGGCGATAGGCCTCATTTGGAACCCTCTTACGGCTCGCGGCCAGGGGTGATCCTGCTTGGCCGAGACTCTGTGCTGTACTTAAGCCCTATGGGCTCATAATGTAAGAACTCATAATATTTGATCGGCTCGGGCGAGCCGGAAGGAAGAACCGAGTCATTTGACTTCAGATCCTCTTTGCGGCTCACGCGTCCTATCTAAGTTAGTCGAGTAATTACTTAGTGTATGCACAAGGCATACAAGGTGGGAATTATGTGTGGAACATAACTGTTCCTATTAGAACGTGTTAGATTTTTGGAGGTATTCTAACTCTATGGAACGAACTCTTTAGGGGCCGAAGCCAACCTGTCCTCTCTGGACCTGCATCTATCATATGTCCTATAGAAAAGAGTGTAAAGGACAATCTTGGGGATAACTGGGGATAACCTGACGGAGATGTCCTTTATAAGGGACATCGTGTCCTATATGCTTATTTCTACTGAAACTGGGCAGTGGTCGCTACCTAAAATATCAGGGTGTATCTTAGCTTTTTTCACTAATGGTTCTAGTTCTCTGGCCACCATTACGTAATCGATCCGCCAACCCACGTTACGCTCACGTGCCTTAGCAAAGTGTGACCACCAGGTGTAGTTTTCACCTTCTTGATTATGGATGCGGAAAGAGTCTACGAAGCCAGCTTCTATCATCTTGTCGATACCGTCACGCTCTTCATCGGTAAAGCCTTTCTTACCTTTGTTCGGCTTTGGTCTAGCTAGATCCAATTCGGTATGTGCCACGTTTAAGTCACCACAGAATATGACAGGTTTTGCATTATTTAAGTGTTTCATGTGGGCCAGAAAGGCTTTATCCCATTCTTGTCGAACAGGCAGGCGGGAGAGATCATCTTTGGCATTTGGGGTATAAACACTCGTTATATAGCAATTTTCTAATTCTACTGTGGTTACCCGCCCCTCTTCGGCTGTGTTTCCGTACTTATCTTCGAGGTTATACCGTTTGACGATGTTCGTCGGTAAGCCGTAGAACACATTTATCGGTTCTTCTTTAGTGAAAATAGCGGTACCAGAATAGCCTTTTTTCTCAGCCGAACTCCAATATTCCTCGTATTCTGGTAAATCCACGGGTGATTGACCTTCTGTAGCCTTGGTTTCCTGCAAACACAGAACATCGGGCTTTTCTTTGGTAATAAAAGGATCAAACAGACCCTTCTTATACACCGCTCGGATGCCATTAACGTTCCACGAATAGATTTTCATACAACGTAGTTTAACATTTTGTGCTTTTAGACATAAACATGACATTAATTTGAGCGTGTGATACAACGTAATGAGTTCAAACTGCGAGGGATAAGAAAATGTTCTATCGTTCTATACTTGCTTTGTCCTTTGTGAACATTGTTGGTGCATCGGCTCAAGAAACGATCGTGCCTCCCGTAAATCCGGAAGGTTACTACGGTGTCGGCCATGAAAATTACCATCAACTATACAAAGATATGCACAATAAGGTGCTCACTCACTGTTGCAATGACGGTGATTGTCGTCCAACAACAGCCAAATGGAATCAGACAAAAGGACTGTGGGAAGCTAAAATAAACGGGAAATGGCAAGAAATTGAACCCCATAAACATGTAATAGACGCTTACGGCCTGACTGAATTTGCAAGCGTTTGTACCTCTGCCGGCGGGGACATATTCTGCTTTATTCCGCCCAACCAAGGAAACTAGACAAAAAACCGCCGATACTTGCGATCGGCGGTTATGTTATTGAAGGAATTTGTTATACTCGAAGCTAAGATAATACAGTTTACTTTTAAGCCTATAGAAGATTAAGAAAAAACTGGCAGTGTTATGCCAGTTTTTATTTATCGTCCACGTCCGTATATTTTTCTTAAGTTCGCCACATGCTCTTCGTAAGTCTCGGAGCAATAGAAGTTCGCGTTACTATCATGAAAATAAAAGAGACAATCGGTATCGACTGGATTTAACGCCGCCACAACTGCGTTCAAGGATGGGTTGGCAATTGGTCCTGGTGGTAAGCCGTCATTTTGGTAGGTATTGTACGGGGAGTCTATATATTTATCCTGCGGCGTTGGCACTGGCCACCAAGAAGAAGACCATGACTGACTACCTTTTGCGTATTGTAAAGTAGCATCAAGCTGAAGGGGCATATCTATAAACAAACGGTTCCAGATCACACCAGAAATTTCACGCATGTTTTCAAAATCATAAGCTTCACGTTCTAAAAGTGAGGCGATTACCAGAGCCTCCTGCATAGGCAAGGCATCAGAAGCACCATTTTGATAGCGAGCTACCACCTCAGTTTGGAAACGCTCAACCACCATGTCAGCCACCGTATCTGGATCAGCATCCACCGCTACCAAATAACGCTCAGGATAAAACTGGCCATCAGTCAATTCCGGAACCGCTTGCATCACTCTGTTCATAAAAGCTTGTTTCTCCGCACTACTCCAACCCAAAATATCACCAAAAGCTTTAGCCACCTCTTCCTTTCGTTCACCTGGGAAAATCACCAACAAACGACCGCCAGGGATGGCCATTTGGTACCAAGAAGAACGAGTAATTTTTGCAATAAAGCGCGCTAATTTACTAGACGGTACCAAAGAAGGTAGTTGCCAACGTGCCCGTCCCTCATTGGCAATGAAGCTATGTAGACCTGGGTCTTCGCTAATCACCTTGTTAGTTGGATCGACGCTGACTGGAAAAGGGGCTACCGTAACTTGAGGCTCAGACGAGGTAAAACTTATAGTATAAGCCGTAAAAACCGTCAAAGCTGTAAAGAGGAACAAACAAAGTAAAAACGCCGCATACAAGTAACGCGTCACACGAGTAAACCGACCTGGTAAAATTCTTCGGAATAAACGTGGACGTAAATGCTTACGAAATAAGTCTGGCAACACAAAGCGATCGAAACGCATATTACCAATATTGTATCAGAGGTCTGAAGTAAAAATGTATTCCATACACAATAGAAAGGATTTGGTCTTTGTAACGTCATCACTTG
>JBNLFP010000079.1:0-7437 GCA_050305595.1 Minisyncoccia bacterium | reverse complement strand
AGGAGATTCGATAATGCTGAAGCGTTTCGAAAAACTTTATGATGAAAAACTGCGCTATGTGTTGTGGGGATTGATGCTTATACTTTTATGGGCAGAATTCTTTGGAACATCTGCAATTCTAGGGGTTAGTCTGCTTTCTTTTGAAACAGCCTCCCGAATTCGCCACAACCGAAAAAACAAAATATGAAATTCTTGGACCCTCAATTTGCGAGGGTCTCTTCTTTATTGCTTTTTTCCAATCATCTGCTATAGTATCGCCACATTAAATATGAAAAAGGACATTCACCCAGCTAATTACCGCCCAGTAATCTTCGTTGATAACTCAAACAACGAACGCTTTTTGGTAGGTTCAACTATCGAAATTGAAGGTAACGAAACCGACAAGTGGACTGATGGTAATGAGTACCCAGTTAAGCGTGTAGACGTTTCTAGCGCTTCTCACCCTTTCTATACCGGTCAGGAGAAGATCATGGACACTGCCGGACGTCTTGAGAAGTTTAAGGCTCGCGCAGCTAAGGCTGGCAAGAAAAGTAAGTAAATTACTTGATTTAAAACCCGATCGAACCTCGATCGGGTTTTAATAATGACTTGCTACTAGATATGATGTAATATTTAAATCACTTATGCAGTTTCCTGAAGAAAAACTTAAAGAATTTAGAGAACACCAAAAGACACAATTTTTGGCGACTCAGTTTGATTCCTATGTAGGAAAACTACAAGAGGCAGAAACTTTGGCAGAAAGTGATCCAGAAATGGCCGATCTGGCGAAGGATGAAATCATTGCTCTTAAGAAGCAACTGACAGATCAGTTTGAGGAAATGGACCGCATTATTGAAGCCTCAAAAGAAGAGGAAGCCAAACCATACGGTATTGCTTTGGAAGTCAGGGCTGGCGCAGGTGGAGACGAAGCAGCTCTTTTTGCCGAAGAATTAGCTGGTGCGTATTTGAAATATGCAGCCAAACAAGGTTGGCAAACCATTGTTAACCACGAATCACGAGCCTCAAGTGGTGGTTATAAGGAAGCTTCTTTTGAAATACTACATCCTGAAGCATACGAAACTTTCCGCCACGAAACTGGAGTACATCGTGTGCAAAGAGTGCCAGTAACTGAAAAATCTGGTCGTATTCATACCTCTACTTGTTCGGTGGCAATTTTACCACTACGAAAAAAGCCAAAATTTGAGGTAAATCCGGGAGACATTGATATGGAATACTCTCGTGCTGGTGGTGCAGGCGGACAAAACGTAAATAAGGTAGAAACTGCTGTTCGTTTGATACATAAACCAACCGGAATTGATGTGCGCTCAGAGAGTGAGCGATCTCAGTTAAAGAACCGTGAAAAGGCCATGGCACTTTTGATTGCAAAGATTGAAATGCAGCACGAAGAAGAAGAGGCTAAGAAGCATGCAGAGGTGCGTAAAAACCAGATTGGAACAGGGGATAGAAGCGAGAAAATCCGTACTTACAACTTTCCACAGAGTCGTATCACCGATCACCGTATTAAAGAGTCTTGGCACAATATTGAAGAAGTCATGGAAGGTGGCTTAGATACCATCTTTGATTCTCTACAGAATGCTGTAAAGCAAGCAGACTAAGGATTGCGCTAGTGATAATTTTGTGTTATTTTACGCGGGCTTTTGCGCTATTTAATAAAGATGTTTCTGGGCCCAGAAATAAGCATTAGGCGCAAAGCTCGTGCATCTGCACGTGGGTCTCGGATAAGTCTTTAAGCTAATTATGTCTGAACAAAATTTGATCGATCGCCTGTTTGCAGCAGGTAGTCACTTTGGTTTTAAGAAGAGTCGTCGTCACCCTTCTATGAAGCCATACATTTACGGTACTAAGGCCGGAAATGACATCTTCGACTTGGAGCGCTCAGCTGCTCTTTTAGAGGAAGCCAAGGCAGTAATCCAAAAAGCTGCAGCTGACGGTAAAACTGTCTTGTTTGTTGGTACTAAAGAAGAAGTTTCTGATTTAGTACGTGCACGTGCAGAAGAGCACGGAGCACCCTTTGTAACTAACCGTTGGGTTGGTGGAATGATTACTAACTGGGGAGAAATCAAGAAGCGTATCAATCGCCTGGTTGAGCTTATCTCTATGGGAGAAAGTGGTGAACTAGAGCGTAAATACACCAAAAAGGAACGCGTTCTTATCAAGCGTGAGTTAGATAAACTAACTTTCAACTTTGGTGGTATTCGAGCTATCGAACGAAACCCAGATATGATGGTAATTGTTGACCCACGCCATGAGAAAATTGCTATCAAGGAAGCTATCGAAAAAGAAATTCCAGTTGTAGCTGTTATGAGCTCTGACAACGACGCCAAGCAGGTGCAATACCCAGTTGTATTGAACGATACTCTTAAGGCTAGTGTTACACTAGCTCTTGACGAACTATTTGGGGCTTACGCTACAGGTAAGGCTGCTTACGTTCCAAAGCCGACCACTACACCGACTCGTCGTCGTTTTACTCGCTAGTTTAAATTCTTAGATTAATTATGGAAATTACTTCAGCTCAAATCAAAGAGTTGCGTGAACAGACAGGAATCTCTGTTATGCAATGTAAAAAAGCTTTAGAAGAAGCTAATGGTGATATGGAAAAGGCACTTATCCTTCTCAAACAGAAGCGTAAGGAAGCAGCTGACAAAAAGTCAGATCGTGAACTAGGTGCTGGTACTGTTGGTGTTTACACTCATAATACAGGTGAAGTTGCTGCCATGGTATTGCTGGCTTCAGAAACTGACTTTGTATCTAAGAATGAAGAGTTTGTAACTTTGGCACGTGAGATTGCTATGCACGTAGCAGCACAGAACCCAAAGTTTCTCTCACGCGAACAAGTAGGTGAAGCAGAGATCTCTAAAGCAAAGGAAGTGTTTGCAGAGGATATCAAAGATAAACCTGCAGATATGCAGGAAAAAATCATGGAAGGAAAACTAAATAACTACTTCAAAGAATCAATTCTTTTGGAGCAACCTTTCATCAAGAATCCTGAGACTACAATCGGTGAGATGGTAACCGGAGCTGTACAAAAATTTGGAGAAAATATTACAGTTGTAGACTTTAAGCGTCTTTCTGTTAAATAAGATTTACTTATTTAGGTAAAAAACAGCGGCTTATGTCGCTGTTTTTTGTGCTATAATCGACCCGTAATTATGTCCACTTCACTATTAATAGTATCAATAAGCGCTGGTCTGTTGGTGTTATTTTTTGTTTTATTTCAAATAGAAGGTCAACGGCAACGTAGACTCATACTTGCTACCACGCGAGGCCGTTTAGATATCTGGCTAATTCGTTCTGAGTTTTACACAAAGCGTTTAAGCACTCATCTTGGTTCTGGAACACTGCGCATTGCTTTACATTTTGTCCTGCATAATACGCTCGGTGCTGTGTTGTATATGATTAAATGGTCTGAGGCACGTCTACATAGACTACGCCAAAGCAACAAGAATATTGCAAAAGCCGTTACAGAAGCTCGTACTCAGACTCACTTATCACAAATAGCCGAACACAAGGAAACAGTAGCCTTATCGGAGAGTGAGAAAGAGGAGCGTCGCAACCGTAGTTTGCATGAGTATTAATACAGTTGAAAACAAAGCCATTATGTAATAATATGATGCGGCTCGATAAGAGTGCTTACTTTAGATAAGCCAGCTTAGCTCAGTTGGTAGAGCAACGGTTTTGTAACCCGTAGGTCATCAGTTCGAATCTGATAGCTGGCTCAGAGGATATTAAGGCTCCTGTGTATCAGGGGCTTTAAGTTTACTCACTTTTGCGCTATATTAAGCCATATTTATGGAGGACAAAGCCCATTTACTACCGTACGCAAGGCGGCCAGATTTCCATAGCGGACGCGCTACAGAGTTAACCGGTTCCAACCGTTTTCTTTATCGCTTTTTAGAAATGGTACCAGGACTAGCCTCTTGGTTTACTTTGATTGGAGTGGTACTGCTTTCTATCTATTTACCTTTTATTGCCGCTTATTTCATTATTGCCTTTGCCATCTATTGGGTACTAAAGACGGCTTTTTTGTCTTATCACTTACGTTACAACTGGAAACGTTTGCGTCATCACATGTCATTAAATTGGAATGATATGGTTAGTCGTTTTAAGTACGATCATCTTTACCACGCCATCATTTTACCTTTTTACAAAGAACCAGTAGAAGTGATAGAGGCTTCTTTGGAGGCTTTATCAAAAGTTAATTACGATAAAGATAAGTTAATTATTGTTTTAGCTAGCGAAGAATCTGGCGGAGAAGAGGCAGAAAAAGTGGTAACTGAAATGAAAGAAAAGTGGAGCGATAAGTTCCATAACCTGCTTATAACCAAACATCCCCAAGGCGTACCGGGTGAAATGGCCGGTAAGGGTTCTAACGCTGCTTATGCAGCCGAGCAGTTGCGCACAGAAGTGTTGGATGTAAAAAATATTGACTACAAAAACGTATTGGTGTCTATCTTTGATATCGACACTGTGGTGTATCCAGACTACTTCAATTGTTTGGTTTGGCACTTTATGACCGCCGAGCGACCTTACAAGAGCTCCTTCCAGCCGGTACCTATTTTCAATAACAATATGTGGCAAGCTGGCCCTCTTTCTCGAGTAGTAGCCATGAGCTCTACTTTTTGGGAGATGGTGCAACAAGAACGTCCAGAACGTATGGCGACTTTCTCCTCCCACTCTGTTCCTTTTACTGCTCTATACGAAGTAGGTTATTGGCAAAAAAATATGGTGAGTGAAGACTCACGCATTTATTGGAACTTAATGATCGCAAACAATGGCGAGTACGACGTGGTACCACTTTCTTATCCTGTGTCGATGGATGCCAACGTTGGCACCAATTTATTCAACACAATCCGTAACATTTACAAGCAGCACCGTCGCTGGACTTATGGTGTTGAGAACTTTGTTTATATCGTTTATCACTTTACCAAGAATAAACAAATACCACTTCGTAAACGCATTTCCGTCACTTTGCAACAAGCAGAAGGGTATTGGTCTTTAGTGACGAATCCAATTATGTTGTTCATACTTGGCTGGGCACCAATTTTCCTCGGTGGACGTGTTTTTCACGAGACAGTGCTATCATATAATTTACCTATAGTGGTGAGGAACTTGCTTATTTTCGCGATGTTCGGTTTGGTTATTTCTTCAATCATCTCACTGTCTTTGGTACCAAAACGACCAAAGCACAAATCACGTTTTGCTTATGTGGTTATGGCTTTACAATGGTTCTTAATCCCAGTTACCATGATTGTCTTTAGTGCTATTCCTGGTTTAGATGCTCAAACCAGGTTGATGTTCGGAAAGTATATGGGATTTTGGGTGACACCGAAAAACCGCTAGTGTTGATATTATGACTCCGCAAGTAAAACCTCTATCTTACTCTCATAGAAATACCTTTTTCTACTTTCTAGCTTTTGTCTTTGTGGCTGTATTGCCCTTTCTCTACCTTTATGCAACTGGTTATAGATTCCAGTTTGGTGAGCAATCATTTATTTCCACCGGTGGTTTGTACGTAGCCGCAGACAGAACCGGCTCTGAGATTTACATTGATGATGAACTAGTTCGAGAAACACGCATATTTAGAAAAGCCTTTTATGCTCAAGGTTTAGAGGCGGTAACTCATAAGGTACATGTACAAAAAGAAGGCCATCATACTTGGGTAAAGGAGTTGCCTGTATATCCTCACTTGGTAACTGAAGCACTGGCGTTTAACTTACCAGAAGTGCCTGACCTAGAGGTAATTAGTCCTTGGCAAACGGCTGCTGGTGTAAATGTGCTGTTAACAAAGCCAACAGTTTTAAATCACGCCTCTACCACTAATCAATATCTTTATGAGCCACGTGCAAGTAAAGCGACTCTAGAAGATAATCCAAACTTTGAAGAAAAGTTAGATTATTTTGGTACCTCTACTTTAACTGAAGAAACTTCACTAGCAGGAAACTTGTTCGGAAAGGAAGCGGCCACTACTACCTCCACCACTAGTAAAGAATGGCAAGGGGTAAAATTGTATGAAAAAGATGGTGAGATTTATGCCACCTACATCGGTCGTCGTGAACAAATGCCATATTACTACTGTGCAGAAGATTTTCCCGCCTATGATCCAGCAGCGTCTTCTACCATAAATGCAGCCTCCGTCGCCTTAGCGGACGAACTGAATAAGAGTGATATTGATTTGGAAACTCAATCTGTAGCTGAAGACGTAGAGTGTGAACCAATAATCAAAATGGACCGGGGTGGGGAAGATGTAACTTATTTTGATTTCTTTCCTAATAGCTCAGACCTGATAATCTTGGCTGAAGAAACAGGTATTTATGTGGTAGAAATAGACGACAGAGCTTGGCAAAATCGCCAGCCTTTATTGATCGGCAGTAACCTTGAAGTGACAATTGTGGATGGAATTGTTTACGCTTACGATGGAACTTACATTTATCGCATTAGCATTAATCAAAACTGGTTTTAATCATGACTAATAAAGGACATAAACACCCGCTGTCACACATAATTACTGAAATCAACGCTATTTTTAGCGAGCTGGGCTTTACATTTGCTGAGGGGCCAGAGCTAGAGGAAATTAAGTACAACTTTGATTCTTTGAATTTTCCACCTGACCATCCTGCTCGCGACATGCAAGACACCTTCTTTGTGAAAGACCGACCAAGCGAAGTTTTACGTACACACACATCTCCAGTACAAGTACGCTATATGGAAACCCACGAACCTCCTGTGAGAATTATTGTTCCGGGTAAAGTTTTTCGTAATGAAGCAACAGACGCTACTCATGAAGCTCAGTTTTATCAGCTAGAGGGTTTAATGGTTGATAAAGATGTCTCTCTTGGTCATCTAAAGGGCACCTTGGAATATTTCTTCTCACGCTTCTTCGGTGGTGAGACTGAAGTTAGACTTCGTCCAAGTTTCTTTCCGTTTGTGGAGCCAGGAGTGGAGGTAGACATGCGTCTAACTGGCGATGATGCACCTGAAAAACTTAAAGGACGTTGGATTGAAATTATGGGCGCAGGAATGATTCACCCTAACGTACTTAAGAGCGCAGGTGTTGACCCAGAAAGGTATCAAGGTTTTGCTTTTGGTATGGGTCTTGATCGTCTAGCGATGATGAAGTACGGCGTGGACGATGTCCGTCTTTTCTATACTGGTGATTTAAGAGTAGTTAATCAGTTCTAGTTATGTTGGTGTCTTATAATTGGCTAAATAAATATTTTGATGGCAAATTGCCAGCAGTAGAAAAGCTTGAGGAAGCTCTGACTTTTCATGCGTGGGAAATTGAGGAAACCAATCAAGTGGGCGACGATACTATCATCGAGGTAAATGTACTACCTGACAAAGCTGCCTGGGCTTTGTCTCACCGAGGTATCGCAAAAGATATTTCTGTAATTTTAAATCTACCTCTGGCGAAGGATCCGTTCCAACACGCCCCTGTCC
>JBNLFP010000078.1:0-2438 GCA_050305595.1 Minisyncoccia bacterium | reverse complement strand
AACATAACCAAATTAAAAAGCCTTATTTCAGGCCGTGTTATTGAAAACACCTTCCATCAGAACGAAAATGCTGAGGAGGCGGATTTGGAAAAGCGCTCTATTACTTTCATCTATGAAAGTAAGGGTGAATACTGGTTCCATAATACTAATGACAAAAGTCAACGCTTTTCCCTACCAGCCGATACTGTTGGCACAGCCGGTAAATTCTTGAAGCAAAACAGCGAGGTAGGGGCGCTCATTTACAACGATGAAGTGATCGGTATCGACATTCCTATCAAAGTTGACCTTAAGGTAACCGAAGCGATGGAAGCCGTTAAAGGCAACACAGCTCAAGGAGCTCAAAAAGAAGTAACCCTGGAGACAGGAGCTACCTTAATGGTACCAATGTTTATCAATGAGGGTGACGTTATCTCTATCAATACAGAAACGGAAGAATATTCTGAACGAGTGAGCAAGGCTTAGATAAAAAATAAAGGCCGCGGATCCCTTGGGATCCGCGGCTCTTTTAATGATGATGCCTGATAGCCAAGACAATACCGATTAGTACCGCGATACTGGTTAAAGCTATATAGAGGATGGACCAAATTGTGTCCACCGCAGACAAATCCAACAGCCAACCGCGCGCAACCAACAACCCGCCGATAACCAGCAAAGGTATAATGAGTAACAAAATAGCCATTTTGCGCATCAGAACTCTCCTTTCTGTCGATAAAGTACAATAAATACAATGATTTGTAAACCACACCAAGAGCACCGGTCACACTTGGTGTTCTTAGTGTGGACCTGAGTGACGTGCTGGCAAAACAACAAAAAGCCAGCCCTGGCGGGCCGGCTTTTTATTATGTCTCCACTATTACGTAAGACGCCAGCGTATTTTCTCCCTAGGTTGAAAGGAAAATATAGTCGCAGCTTTCCTACTTCTTATTTTCCTAATGTGCAACGTAAGGCAACAGAGCCATAAAACGAGCACGCTTGATAGCTTTCGCCAGGTCGCGCTGTGCACTAGCCTTTAGGTTAGTACGCTTGCGAGACAAGATACGCGCATGTGGGTTGGTATTAGCTACCAGACGAGTGATGTCTTTGTAGTCAATATGATTAGTTGTTACTTTTTGTTCTGTTTCCATAATTTAATTAGTTTTATGAATTTTAGGCAAGACGCCAGCGTATTTTCTCCATAGGTTGGGTCAAAATACTGGGCGTTTGCATAAGGGAGATATAGCCGTAGCTACGCTACTCCTTATTTCCCTAAAACGGTATGTCCTCGGGATTAATTTCCTCTTCAGGATACTCAGGCATTTTCGGTGCTCCATTGTTAGCTGGACCAGCTGGTGCAGCGTTGTTATTAGCTGGAGCTCCATCCTGATTACCACCGGCACTAGGGCCAAATTGGAAGTTATCAGCAACAATCTCAGTACGATAACGCTTTACACCATCTTGTTCCCAAGAACGGGTCTGAAGACGACCCTCGATGTAAACCGGACGACCCTTCTTCAACCACTGACCCATTACCTCAGCTAATTTACCGAAGGCAACCACGTCGTGGAATTCAGTTTGATCTTGCTTCTTACCATCCTTATCAGTGTAAGTACGGTTAGTAGCTACTGCGAAAGAAACAACTTGGTTACCATTAGGTAAAGCTCGCTGTTCGGGATCTCGGGTTAAGTTTCCGTAGATTGTTGCTTTATTAATGTACATAAGTGAAGCCGTTTAAGAGTTAGTTTTAATGAGGCTATTATACCGCACTACTCTTCCGTCTTCTCTTCCTTTTCTTCGTCAGATGTGGTCTCCTCAGATGAGTCAGGGTTAGTATCTTCAGTCTCTGTTTCGTCAGATTCTGGCAACACTTCCTTCTCTTCAACGTCAGTTACCTGCTTTAGAGAACGAATAGCTTCGTGGAAGTTGAATGGATTTTCTTCCTCAACACGAGTCAACTTAACTAGTAGATGACGCAGAATTTCAGCATTAGCTTTTATTTCAGCGTCAATTTCTACTACAGCTTCTGAAGTAGCGTGGAAACGTACCCAGCCGAAGTATGCACTACGGAAACGACGATTCTTACCCTCCAAGTGCTTTACGATTTCGTAAGCAAGTTCGAAACGCTCTGGCGCTTCTTCGCCGGTGATTTCACCAGCTGACTTTGTAATAGCGGATTTGATGGCCTCAACCACCTGTCCCACTTCCTCTTCGGCGACTGTTGGAAGTACATGGTAAGCCAATTCGTAGCTCTGGAGCTCTGGAGCATCCATTTCTACGCCTTCAGCCTCAACCGCCGGCATTTTTGTTTCAGACATTTATTATTTTTCTAATCATCAGGACAAGTCCCAATGAACTGATAACGGCGCTACAATACCACGCCAAGCGACATGGTTCAAGGGGCGAACAGCTTTAGCTACTCACCCTTTCCCCTATACCTCCTATCACGTATAATGGCTTCTAAT
>JBNLFP010000077.1:0-2088 GCA_050305595.1 Minisyncoccia bacterium | reverse complement strand
CGGCGCGATCCATCGCGCCGGCCTTGATTTCCTCTTTAAGGCTAGACTCGCAAGTAACGTGACACTGCTAAGCCGCTAGATACTAGGCCGAGTAAAATGCCAGAACCAACGATTACTCCGAAGACATAAACAAAGTTACTAAGGAAATAGTGGAATAGGTTAAATTGGAAGAATACTTCTGTACCAGGACCTAACCAATACAATACGGGATACATAATTACCAGTGTTACCACACCGGAGATGGCGCCGTACATCATACCTTGCAACATAAATGGGCCGCGAATAAATAAATTACTTGCTCCTACCAGTCGCATGACTGAAATTTCTTCGCGAGTAGTATAGATAGCCAAACGAATAGTGTTGAAAGTGATCAAAACCGAAGCAGCAATCAGTACGATCATGGTGACAACACTAGCTTTTTCAACAGCATTAATAATGGAAACTAGCTTATCGATTGCTTCTTTATTTTTTACAAAGTTAACACGCTCAATTACTGGCTCCTGTGGTGATTCCTGAGCCTGCTGTTCTTCTAAGAATCCAGCTATGGTCTCGTATTGAGCAGCGTCTGTTGCGCGAACTGCTAACGATGCACCGAGTGGATTATCTCCCAACTCATCCAAGGCCTGCATGGTGTACTCATCGTTTTGGTGTCTAGCTTTGAATTCTTCTAAAGCTTCTTCACGGGAAGTAAACGTTACTCCTGCCACCTCCGGTAAAGCCTCCAGACGTTTGGCCAAAGCATCCATGTCTGTGTCAGCTGCTTCTACATTAAAATAAACATTGATATCAACTTTATTTTCAATCTGACTCAACGATGCCCCAAGCAGTTGGTCAAGCATGATGATTGATCCGATCACAAACAATGCCACCGTCATCACAAAGATTGATGCCAGTGACACAAAACCATTACGGGTGAAACCGACGAAGCCAGAACGTACCACTCTCTTGAAAGCAACCCACATAATAGTTAATTATCGAACTTAAACTTACAAAACATACTTGCCACTATCATCATCACGTACAATTTTTCCACCATCCATGGTGATAACGCGTCTACCTAACTCATCTATCACTCCCTTATTGTGAGTGGTCATGATCACTGTGGTACCCAGATCATTAATTTTTCGTAAAATTTGCACTACTTCGTAGGTAGCAATTGGATCTAAATTACCGGTTGGCTCATCGGCAATAATGATATCAGGCTGATTTACAATAGCGCGAGCTATAGCTACACGTTGCTTTTCACCTCCAGAAAGTTCGTGAGGAAAATTGTAAATCTTGTCTTCAAGATCAACCAGAGCTAAAGCTTGTGGTACGTTTTCGGCAATCTCATCATCGGAACGGCCGTTGGCTTCCATCGCGAAAGCAATATTTTCATAGGCAGTTTTATGCGGAAGTAATTTGAAATCTTGAAAAACAGTACCGATCTTGCGTCGGAACATAGGCAACTTACCACGAGGAATTTCATTAATATTAGTTGATTCGTAAAAAACGCTACCTGCTGAAGGCTTATCTTCTGCAATTAACATTTTCAACAACGTAGACTTACCAGCTCCAGAGTGACCAACAATGGAAACAAACTCATGTGGAGCAACCTGAAAAGTAATATCTTCTAAAGCAATTGAATCGCCCTCGTTGTACCACTTGGAAACCTTATCGAAATAGATCATATCTGTGACAAATACTATTTTAACCTAGCTCTGTTACGGCGTCTATAAACGGCTGTATATTACCCTCTAATACTGATTGTACGTCTCGTATTTCAGTGTTGTTGCGATGATCTTTTACCAATTGATATGGATGTAAAACGTAAGAACGAATCTGACTACCCCATTCAATTTTCACACTCTTCTCTACCGACAAACCACTTAGCTCTCTCTCGCGTTGTTCTTCATAAAAAGCAAAAACTTTACCGGCAAGTAATTTTAAAGCCTTCTCGCGGTTTTGTTGTTGACTGCGCTCGCTCGAAACATGTACCGACAAGTTGGTTGGCTTGTGTGTAATACGAACAGCAGTCTCACGCTTGTTTACATTCTGCCCACCAGCACCACCGGAACGGGCAAAGCTAATTTCTAAATCATCTTCTTG
>JBNLFP010000076.1:0-5156 GCA_050305595.1 Minisyncoccia bacterium | reverse complement strand
TTTCCATAAATAAACAGTGGGTTATAGGTAATGCCCGGGCGATCACTAACTGTTTTGGCGGCAGCGTGTGCCAAAGCATTGAATGGACCGATGACAAAAGTGTCGAATGAGTAACGTGGGTTAAGGTTGTCGCTTTTGTTTATGTAGTATTCCTCAAGTGGTAAGGAGGCGTTAACGGTTTGTTGTTTGTTTTCGTGCTTTTTCTCAGTTCGGTTCACTACCGTGTACTCAATACTACGTACATAAGGAGCTCTTTCCCGCAGTATCTTTAAAATCATTGACTGAAATTTGTCACGTAGCCAGTCGCGAACAAAAATACTCGGCACACCTAGTGTAATAGTGCCGTTTTCTAGGGTAACTATGCGCGTGTCGCGGAACCAGGTCTTAAAGTTGGCAGGGGTGATGGAGAGTTCAATGTTAACCAAGGCGTCATCCCACAACTGCTTTATGTCCACCTTTTCGGTTTGGATAAGATCGTTAGTTAATGATGTTGTTTGCTCCATAAGTAGTCAATCTCCAATTAGCGATGCTTTGCATTATACTCCTCTGAGGTTGGGTGTAAAATTTTTGAGGCAAAATTCGTAAAAAACCAAACCGCTCTGCTTCTGAATATCGTCAATGTGGATAAAGCTGGGGATAACTAACTGAACAACTAAGGTTTCCATTTTTCTCAAAGCTCTTTGTTTTGCTCGATAATCAGTGTCTATAGAGCTAGACAATTGGATATATTTTCTGTATATTAGCGCCTATGACAAAACGAACTTACCAGCCGAGCAAGAAGAAGCGAATGACCACGCACGGTTTTTTGGCTCGCAAAAATAGCACAAAAGGTGCTAAAGTGTTACAAGCTCGTCGTCGTAAGGGGCGGGCTCAGTTAGCGGTTAAACCAAGTCGCTAAACTAACGAACACTTGATTTTATGTTGAAGAAAAAAGAACGATTAACCAAAAAAGAGTTTGATCGTTCTTTTTCTTCTGGTAAGCGCGTCCACTCCCCTCTTTTTACCCTGATCTACAATAAGGCCGATGACTTTCATTGCGCGGTGGTTGTAGGTAAAAAAGTTTACAAAAAAGCCGTGGCACGCAATCGGCTGCGTCGGCAGGTTTACGGTATTGTTTATCGTTTGTCACGCTCAGAAGATTTACGAGGCGTGTATATGATTTTAATTAAACCAGCCGCAGCCCAGGTTGCTCAAACAGAGTTAAGATCTGAAATACAGAAGTTAATAAATAAAGTTTAATAAAATGTTTTCTACTATTTGGCACGGAATATTCTTTGATCCTATTTACAATACGTTGGTATTTTTTATAGATGTTATTCCTGGAGGAGATGTTGGTCTAGCAATTGTGGCCACAACTGTGATTGTTAAATTTGTGTTGTTACCACTCTCTGTTAAGGCAGCTAAATTGCAAAAATTTAGTCGTGAGGCCGAGCCGAAAATGAAGGAAATAAAAGAAAAATACAAAGATAATCGTGAAGAGTTGGCACGACAGACCATGGCTTTATATAAAGAAGCTGGCATCAGTCCTTTTTCTAGTATTTTACTCATCTTTATTCAGTTACCTATTGTTATCGCGCTCTATTTCGCTGTGGCACGAGGTGGTGGAGTGATGTTGCCAGAAATTAATACTGCCTTGCTTTACTCGTTTGTGCCGACGCCGGAGACTGTAGATATGATTTTCTTAGGCATGACAGATATCACCATGAAAAGTTTACCTTTGGCGATCCTGGCCGGTGTTGCACAGTACGTGCACTCTTACCTTTCTTTACCGGCACCAGCACCACGTTCAGATTCCGGACCTAGCTTCAAGGAGGATTTTCAACGCAGCATGCATATAAACATGCGTTATGTACTACCGGTTGTGATTGGTGTGGTTGCTTACACTCTTTCTGCCACGGTGGCGCTTTATTTAGCTGTTAGTGGTTTGACTGCCGTGGCGCAAGAATACTTTATTCGCAAACATCGCTAAAGATAATTAAGTAAACAAAAACCGGTCCTGTAAGGACCGGTTTTTTATTAAAGCTCATATTTCCACAAAGTGTCATCAAGTTTATTGCGGAACAATAAAGTGTTTCCAGTATTTTTTAAATCCGTGACGTCAACACTATAACCGAGTCGAGTGGAGAGATCCCCCGCAAAAGATATTTCGACTGGGTTATTTGTTTTGTTTTGCCACCAATCGTCTGTCGACTGTAGTTCCCCGCGATATAGGTTGGTCAGCATATATCTACTGAAGTTTAGCAGGTTTTGATCTAGGGCACACCAGAAGCTGTCAGTAAGGGCCACACATTTTTCCCGTACAGCAGGTAAGGATATGTAATTTACGTTTCCGGTATTGAGATTACGAGTCTCGGAGACCATCGATCCGCCTTCTGAGGGGTCGAAGTAAGTGTAAAACAAGCTGTTGCTGTTTGTATCAAAGAAACCAAATAGAGCATATTTTGGTTCTACCAAAATTTCAAAAGAACTATTTGTAACGCGGAACATTCCGCCACGAAGGTGTGGTGCGTGCTTGTTCACCACAACGTCTCCCCCATCTCGCCAAAAGACATCAATCTCTCTAAGGGGTAGTTGCCAGCGCACGGTAGATATTCCTGATTCTCGGCTGTAAGCGGTACTACCTTCATCGTTGGTGATTGTGTAGTTGAGCACACCGTTGATCCAGCCGAAGTTGTTGGATTTAGTGGGCAGTTTTTCCGTTGACCCGTCTTCCGAAAGCGTTAATAGTTGGGCCTCTTTATCCCCGTTCTCTTCAGTTACCAGGACCACTGCTGTGCCTGTTGGGTTAAAGGTGGCGTCAATGGTTTGACCAATGGTGGTTCCAGAAACCTGTGTTTCAAGGTTGGTAGATAGGTCTATCTTATAGATGTAGCCAGTACCACGTTCTGCGTAAAAAATAGTTCCCCCTGGTGTTGTTTCTGTACTGGTTCCTGTGTTGTTGGAAGTGTAAACAAAGCCGGCTACTTGTTTGGTGGTAAGTTGTTGCAAGTCACTGTCGGCAGCTAGTTGTGTGATCGGTGTAGAATCTTGCTCAGCTTCGGGCCTTTCAGTTGTGGTGTTTACTAGACCGAGGTTGGCAAAGGTTTGCTTGGTGCTTTCCGGTAGGTCAAACAAAAGTAGATAACCCCAAGCTAATATCAGGCCGGTGAGAATAATTGTGCCACTTATTATGAATACTTTTTTTAACATAATCTAAAAACTATCCTTAGTTGTGAAGCCAGATGTGGAACAACGCACTGCTTTGCTTGCGCCCGTACCCTCAATTGTGGCGCTGTATTCCGTACCTCTATCTTCGCACTCTTTTACCAGTTGAGCCTCTGTCTTGTTGCTGCGTGATACCGGAACTAAGCTCACTGTTTTTCCAGGACCTGGACCACCAACAGAAATCTCGGTTGCCGTACCGTTAACGTTGACTCGACTGGCTTGTTCTAAGAAATTTAATTTAGTCAGGTTGGGGTTGATTGTGTTTAAAATCGTTACGGCCCCCAGTATGATAATAAGACCAAATAATGCCCCCTTTATGTCATTTTTCGCTTCTTCTTTGTTGGTAACGATTTCAGAAAACATATACTTCACACCGGCCAATATTAGTTTAATCACTACCAGAATGGCGGCCACGCTAATGGCGGCTGTGTACAAAGCGTTTATGTAATTTTCAATATTTAAGTCATTAGCGCTGTTTAAAAAAGGAATACCTTCTTGAAAAAGTTTTATATCAGCCGCATTGGTCACTACCGGTAGCAATAACAAGACTATGTTTATGGGGATTAAGAGTAAACGATAAATCATAAGCCAAAATTCACATTAAAACCGGCCTCAATCCTCTCTGACAATCGGTTTGTATTGTAGGTACTGAGGCTTACTGGGACAGCTGTTAGGTCTTCTGTTGGTTTCAGGATGGTGATTTGAAACGGAATTGGTGTGCTGACTTCAGTATTGCCAATAGTCCAGTTGGTAACAGTACTTGATTTATTACCAGTGAAATAAGGTTCGGCAAAAATAGTCGCCTCATCCCCTATTAGAGTGTAGTCATCAATTATTGCTGTGCGAGATTGGGCACGTAACGGGTTATATTCGTAGAAAACAATTAAAGGATCTGAAACATTTATATACTCCGTAGTGCGGGCTAGTACTCTGTTGGATGAATCTAGTACGTTAAGAGTTACTAAGACCCTGTCTTGGTCTGGGATTGTTGTGGTTAGCCGTGGGTTGGTGGTGATAAGATTTTGATTGCCAATCCTCCATTGGTAGGACAGGTTGGACTGATTTGTTATGTCAGTTATTGCTACCAAAGTCGCAGGATTGTTGGCGGTTGGTTCTGGTCTACCACGGTACAAGAGTGGTGTATAGGTATCTGCCTCGACCAAAATAAAGGCTGTGTTGTTTACTGTGTCTACAGGGGTATTTGTTTGATAGTCGATGGGACTTAACTGTTGGGCGTTAGTTAAAACAGGACAGAACATCAACGTTACACCAAGACTAAAAATCAGGCTACGGTAGTTCATTAAAGGAATTATACCTTACTCAATTAATTTATCTGCTTGGCTTTTCACCACATACAAAAGCCAGAGCCAAATACCGTCTATAAAACTCAATAATGGTACTGCGCTAAATACACCAAGGAGTACTGGCACAATTATTAAGCCAAGAGTTTTTTTCCAAGGATTTATGCGGTTGATAATAAACATGCCGTTGGCGATTATGAACGTAGCTATAGATAAGGAAAAATTAATACCCATAGCGATGGCCATAGCTCCAACAAAACCGATTGAGGACAAACCAAATACATCAAACCATCCTACCCACGTTTCATTAGTTGTTATAACTCCCGCTATTGCTATGAGTAGTAGAACAGAACTAAACAAACGAACAGGATAATAAATTAAACTAATGACAAATATAATATATGCAACCTCGGCTGTGCGAGCGGTTTTAGCGGCAGATAGGAATTTTTCGTCCAAGCCGCCGTTTTTATTTTGAGCTCCACTACTTTTGTTTGTCATAGGCTATTTTTGAGCCTCTTTTAACTCTTCACGGGCTTGTTTGATCTGAAGCAGTTGCTTTGGATCAGAAGTGATTATCTGGTCTTCAGTGTAGCTTGCGATTACCTTGATGGCCACATGTTTAAGGCCGACAAAGAATATGCCCTCCCCCAC
>JBNLFP010000075.1:0-5418 GCA_050305595.1 Minisyncoccia bacterium | reverse complement strand
AATAATAAGAGGGTTTGGTAAATAAAAAAATAAAACAACCACTATCCCCAAACCACGAAAAAAGGTGCTTGGTGACAGGGTATAACCCTTCCAGTATAATAGGACTATGAACGTAACACTTGACCGTAAAGATCTGTACGAAAGACTGGAGTTGGTAGCTAAAGCAAGCACTAAACATATCACGCTACCAGTTCTGCAGTGTGTTCTCCTTGAAGCAAAAGAGGGTGAATTAGTCATTAAGGCTACTAACCTAGAGATTGGTATAGAGGCAACAGTAAAGGCTGAAACCGAAGCTGATGGGGTAGCTGCGGTACCAGCTAGTGTTTTGGTACAGACTGTTAATCTAAACAGTCAAAAGAATATAAATCTACGATTAGAAGAGGGGAGTTTGTTGGTTTCTTCCGAAGGGTCTGAGACAGCTCTTAAATGTGTTCCTCAGGATGATTTTCCTTCCATCCCTAGAGTTGAGGGCGGGGGACAGACTTTGAATAACAAACTTTTTGGACTAGGTATTAAAACAGCTGCTTTCGCAGCTTCTCAGTCATCCATCAAACCGGAGCTTGGTAGTGTTTACATCTTCCAAAAGAAGGAACATTCCCTCACTTTTGTGGCTACCGACTCTTTTCGTTTGATGGAAAAAACTGTGCCACAAAAAGGGGTAGTCTTTGAGTCTGGGGTACTGGTACCACAAAAGAATATTGTAGAGATTGCGAGAGTGTGTGATCAGATGGAGTCTGATCCGGTGGCTCGTTTTAATGACAACCAGTTTTCTTTGGAGTTTTCTGAGGGTGTTTACATAACTTCTCGACTGGTTTCTGGATCTTTTCCCGACTATGAAGGAATCATTCCTAAAGAGTATGTATCTCACAGCACTCTCTTAAAAGAAGATTTAGCCCACAGTTTTAAGAAGACCAATATCTTTCTCAATAAATTCTTTCAGGTCAGTCTTTATTTCACTGCAGGCTCAGTAACTGTTTCAGCTATTAGTAATGAGGTCGGTAACACTACCGAGTCCATCAAAGCGGAAATGACGGGGGAGGAACTAACTCTTAGTTTTAATCAGAGGTACATTTCTGAGGCGTTGTCACACTTTGTGGACGATAGTATCACTCTTAATATGGCCGGAGTTGGAAGGCCAATGGTTATCAAAGGGGTGTCTGACAACTCAATTCGTTATCTGGTGATGCCAATGAATAAATAATGCGCGAAAAAAAGCTAACCAAACTATCTAGCCTATTCGATAAATATAAGCAGAAACTTATTGCGCCAGAAGGTACGGTGATAGACGCTTTTATCGAAGTTGCATATGATCTGCTGGGCTTCCGTATAAAAAAAGATCATGTGAGCTATAGTCCGTCACAAAAAACTATCGCCATTAAAGGACAAGGCGCTCTACGTAGTGAATTAAAGATGCATGAGTCAGAGATCATAAACCACCTTAAAGGCCGCTTAGGAGAGAAGAATGCGCCCCAGAGGATAGTTTAATAAAAGCCCCGTGAGGGGCTTTTATTATTGTGGTTCTCCAACATACTCTCCAGTCAGTGTGGCTACTGTGCTGGTACCGTTTTCTTCTTTGGATTGACCTATGTCGACTCCACCTAGCAGCTCTATCAAATTGGCTGTTTTCCATGAGGTTACACCATATTCCCATAACCGATATTGCCCGTCTTGTTCTGGTGATCTTGGGTAGTCTCCGCGAGGGTCGTCTTTATCTACATAGTGCAAAATAGAGTGGGTGTTGTCGAACATGGCAGCCAAAAAGTCAGCGGCATCAGCGTTGTTTTTCAAGTCTGCTGCCAAGCTACTTGCGTCAATAAAGTAACCGTTAGAACGAAGTACCGGTTTGATGTCGTCTGGTATAGCTTGTGGTTCAGGAAAGTCATCGTTTTCAGTTACTGTTAAGGCTTCGTCCATAAAAGCGCGCCAAAGAGGGGATATGATTAGTCCGGAAATTTCACTCATTGAACTGTTGTCGTTGTTTCCAGCCCAGGCTCCTACTACTATGTTTGGTGTGTAACCAAAGATCCAGGCATCACGCTTGTCGTTTGTTGTACCGGTCTTGGCAGCAACGTCAGTGCCACCAAAATAGAGTAGTGAGTTTGATCCGTACAAGGGTGTTCGTGCGACGTTGTCGGACAAAACGTCAGAGATTTGTAAAACAGCATCTCGATCAACCACTTGTTCTCCCTCAACCTCTTCATCAGCCTCCTCCAGCACTTCACCGTTTGCTTCTTCGATACGTAAAATACTACGCATTTCAACCTTTTTTCCTTCGTTGGCTAGAACGCTATATGCGTGTGTCATGTCCAGTAAGCGTACTTCACCACCACCTAATACCAAAGTCAGTCCGTAGCGCCTCCAGTCTGTCAGTGTGGAAAGACCTACATCTCGAGCTAGCTTGATTGCATCCTGAATGTCAGCTAGGTACAAAGTTTTTACAGCTGGGATGTTTAATGATTGTGCTAATGCGTTACGCATCGAAACTGGTCCTCGGAAAGCATTGTCATAGTTGTGTGGAGAATAACAACCATCTTCTGATGTGAAGTTGTCGGGTTCACAAGATGTAGAGAATTGGGTTTGTACATCAAACAAGGTTGTTGCTGGTGTGTATCCCTTCTCGAAAGCTTTAGCGTAAATGAAAGGCTTGATACTTGATCCGGGTTGCCGTTCAGCGAGAGCAATATTGTAGTTGCCGTCTATGTTTTCATCGAAGTAATCACGAGAGCCAACCATGGTTAGGATGTCTCCAGTATGTGGGTCCATTGCGATTAGTGCTGCGTTAGAGGCGTTAAATTTAGTCTCGTTTTCTAAGGCGTATTCTTTAACAATTTCCTCACCTTTAGCTTGTAGTTCGTAGTCGAGGGTGGTGATCACCTTTAGTCCGCGAGTAGCCAAATCTTCCTCACCGTATCGATCGGCCAGCTGTTCGCGAATAAACATTACGAAGTGCGGTGCTCTTATGCCGGTGTTTGCTGCGGCAATAAAATGCACTTCTTCGGCCCGAGCAGTGTCGTGGTCTTCCTGGCTGATGTAACCAAGAGTTAACATTCTGTCTAACACTAAGTTCTTCCGTGTCTCCAAAGCATCCTTATGGTTTCCGTAAGGTGAGAAATAGGTCGGAGCTTGAGGTAGGGCAGCCAAGTAGGCCGCTTCAGCTAGAGTTACTTCAGAAGCAGATTTGCCAAAGAATGTACGACTTGCTTCTTCTACACCATAGATAGTTCCACCGTAGGGTGATTCGTTTAGGTAGTGAGACAAGATCTCGTCTTTGGTTAAAATTTGTTCTAGACGGATGGCCAGGATGGCCTCCTTTATTTTACGAATATAGGATTTTTCGCGACTAAGAAGAGCGTTTTTAATTACTTGTTGGGTAATGGTGCTCCCACCCTGTCCACGTAAGTCTCCACCCATTAGGTTGGCTAAAGCTGCGCGGGCGATAGATAGAGGACGTACTCCCCAGTGTTGATAGAATTTATCATCTTCTATGGCAACTGTAGCGTTGCGAATGTTGTAGGAGATGTTTTCCAGGGGAACGACGGTGCGTTTTACGTCCTGGTTTAAGTCGTACAACACAACTTCACCGGTTCGGTCGTAGATTTTTGTTGATTGTAGAACGAGCCTTTCTTCGAAGGCTGATAGGTCTGGAATGTTTAGGGTTGAGATAAAAACCAACAAAGCGCCGGCTCCCAAAAACCCCAAAACCAAAGCAACTATAACGCCGTCTACAAAGCGCTCTTTCCACCAATTGTGGCTGTGGCTACGTGTTTTTTTCATATATAGATTAGATTTTTCCATCATAGCACAAGCCAAGGATTGTGGTATTCTAGGAGCTATGGATTTGATAAAAGACCTGCAGGCGCGTGGTTTGGTGGAGGACAGTTCAGCGCCAATAGAGAAGATATTTAATGACGAAAGGGTGGTTTATATTGGAACTGACCCAACAGCAGATTCGTTACATGTGGGACACTTGGTTTGGGTTATTTTGTTAAAACGACTGGCAGAACACGGCCATAAGCCAATCTTGTTGGTTGGTGGTGGTACAGGAATGATTGGCGATCCAAAAGAAAAAGGGGAACGATCACTTTTGGACGAAAACACAATCGATAAGAACGCAGAGGCTCTACGGTCCCAGTTAGAGAGATTGATTGGTGTAGATAGTGGTTTCACCATGGTCAACAATGCCGATTGGTTGCGTGAGGTCAAGTTGTTGCCTTTTTTACGCGATGTCGGCAAATTGTTTACTGTCAACGATTTGGTAAAGCGTGACTTGATAAAGCGTCGTCTAGAGACTCCTGACGAAAGTATTTCTTATACAGAATTTACCTACTCATTGCTGCAGGCTTATGATTATTGGGAGTTAAACCAGCGTTTCAACTGTGATTTACAGATAGGTGCCAGCGATCAGTGGACAAATATTCTTTCTGGAGTTGATTTAATTCGTAAACGAGAAGGGAAGGAGGTGTTTGCGTTATCTATTCCGTTAGTGACTGATGCGTCAGGACGTAAGTTTGGAAAGAGTGAAGGAAATGCTGTTTGGTTAGATGCAGAAAAAACCACGCCGTATAACTTCTATCAATTCTGGCTCAATGTGGAGGATGAGAAGGTGATACCTTATCTGAAGCTCTATACTATGCTGTCTTTGGAAGAGATTGACTCAATAGAGCAGGAGCAGATGGCCAATCCTGGCGCGCGTGTCGCTCAACGTAAGTTGGCGGCAGATGTGACCGCTCTTGTTCATGGTGAAGAGTCTGCTGTAGCTGCAGAGAAGGTCTCGCAGTTATTGTTTGGTGGTGTGACCATGGCTGATTTATCAGAGATAGAAAAGGAGGTGTTGGTACAAAATGCTCCACAGTATAATTTGTCTGGTGATAATAATGTAGTTGAGGTGTTGGTGGAGACTGGTTTGGCTAGTAGTAAGCGGGAGGCGCGGGAGTTTGTGGAGGCGGGTGCTGTGAGTTTAAATGAAGCAAAAATCACCGAGGTTGATACTGAGGTTGTAATAGATGGTTTGGCAGTTTTGCGCCGTGGCAAAAAGAACCTGGTAGTGTTGGTGGGGTAGGGAAATAAAAAAATAGGGATGCCGATCGGCATCCCTATTTTTTTTATTTATTACAGATGATCTTCATCATCGAAAGAATCGTAGTCGACGTCTTCAGCGTCGTCTTCTAGTTCAGCATCCTCTTCCTCCTCTTCCTCCTCTTCCTCAACTTCATCATCATCACTGTCTTTGTCTTCAGTAAAAGATTCATCGTCGTCAGAAGAGTCGTCATCGTTTAGTTCGTCAAGCATTGCGTCGTCAATACTTCCTCCACTCTCCTCGTTCTCTTCCTCTGGATTTTGTTGATCGTGTGTAAAGACCATATGTTTTGTTATGAATAATTTTTTTTATTTATATCCTATTGAAAAAGGATTTTATAT
>JBNLFP010000074.1:0-5161 GCA_050305595.1 Minisyncoccia bacterium | reverse complement strand
ACGAAGAAGCATTTCTACTTCCTTGTTTAGCTTGGTAGCACCTTCACCATTACGGCCAATGATAAGACCTGGTCGGGCGCTCTTGATGATGACGCGAATAGATTTTTCGTCGCGTTCGATTTCAACTACATCAACGTGCATACCCTTCAAGCGCTTCTTGAGCAACTTACGGATAGCGGCGTCAGTACGTAAGTACTCACGAGTGTGCTTAGCGTCGGTAGCAAACCAACGACTACGCCAGTCGCGATTAATGCCGATACGTTGGATGAATGGATGAGCTATGTGTGTCATATTATTTCAATTCAACGGTTACATGACTCGAACGGCGATTGATCGGTGAAGCCGAACCGCGAGCACGAGGCATAAATCGCTTATAAGTAATTCCTTTATCGACGGTTACCTTAGCAACCTTAAGTGAATCTTCAGTTCGTCCGTTCTGCTTAGCGTTAGCAGCAGCAGAGCGAATAACTTTAGCAAACGGCAACGCTGCACGTTTGTTAACAAAAGATAGAGTACGCAAAGCGTCAGTAACGCTCTTTCCACGCACTAAATCAGCTAGCAAGCGAACCTTGCGAGGTGACTGTCGATAGTTTTTTAGAGTAGCTTTCATATATAACTATTACCAATTAACTAAGCAGTCTTAGCAGCTTTAGCAGCTGCGATTTCAGCTTCCTTCTTCTTAATATCCAGCTCTTTCTGCATCTTACCTCCGTGTCGGTGGAACTTGGTAGTTGGAGAAAACTCTCCCAACTTGTGACCTACCATGTCCTCTGTTGCCTGCACTTCAATATGATCTCTACCGTTGTGTACGCCGAAAGTGAATCCCACCATTTCTGGAGAAATCACAGCGTCACGAGACCAAGTCTTAACGACTCCTGCCTCATTTGGCTTCTTGCCGGCAATCTTCTTAAGAAGACGCTCGTCCACGTATGGACCTTTGTAAACTGATCGTGACATAAATACAAATGGCGGAGTACAAACTACCTATAAAGGTAACTAATACCCCCTTTACAATTCCTGTATTTTAAAATCTGTTAAACAGATTTGCTTTTAATTTAACGGTTTGTGCACATATTCCCTGCCAGGGGTCTGTGTGAACGAGGTTTTTGGAACCGGCTCATAGTACGGGAAATTGGAGAAAAGTCAACAGTTTTATGGCCTTAATGAAAGAAAAAGGGCGGTCCCCGCGGGACCGCCCTTTTTCTTTTGTATAAGCTCTACTTCTTAGAAGTCATGCGCTTACCAGGCTTGCGTCGAGAAACAATAAACTTGTTTGATTGCTTCTTCGGACGACGAGTCTTCTGACCTTTACCGGTCGGACGACCCTGCTTAGTACGTGAGCGCTTGTGACCACGAGGAGAGCGACCTTCACCACCACCGTGTGGGTGGTCTACGGCATTCTTAGCAGAACCACGAGTCTTAGGACGAAGTCCCATATGACGTGCGCGACCTGCCTTACCGATAGTTACCAGACGATTCTCTTCATTAGAAACAGCACCAACTGATGCCCAAGCAGTAGCTAGGATCTTGCGGATCTCAGTAGATGGCATACGTAGCTGTGTGTAGCCACCGTCATGCGCAACTACCTCGGCGTAATTACCAGCTGCACGAGCGATACGTGCACCACCTTCTGGACGAGTCTCAACTGCGTACACGAATGTACCAACTGGAATCTTAGAAAGTGGTAGACGGTTACCGGTCGCAACCTTAGCCTTTTCAGACACGATGAAAGTATCACCTTCCTTCATGTTTTGTGGAACTAAAACGTAACGACGTTCACCATCGGCGTAAAGTACCAAGGCAATGAAGCCAGTACGGAATGGATCGTACTCAATAGTTTCAATCTTTGCAGGAATATCCTTCTTGTTGAAACGGAAGTCGATCTCACGATACTTACGCTTGTTACCAGCACCGCGGTAGTGAGTCGTAATACGACCCTGGCTGTTGCGGCCACCAGTAGCTGCCTTACCCTTGAGCAAAGCTTTGTGAGGTTTGCTGCTGGTTGAAGTCAGCTTCTTCTTGTATTCAATCACGGTCATTCCACGACGACCGGCTGAAGTTGGTTTATATTTTTTCATAATCTTTTACTTTGCAGGTACCTGAGTACCTATACATGTTGTTTAAACGAGGCTAATTGAGTCACCTTCTTTCAGGTAGACGTAAGCCTTCTTCATTCCCTTCTCTGTCATAGTTCGGCCACGCATGCGTGACTTGAATTGACGTGGTGACTTATTAACGATGTTCACCTTCACCGGCGTCACACCAAAGAATTCTTTGACCGCATCACGTACATCATGCTTGGTAGCAGAACGAGCAACCTCAAAGGTATACACATTCTTCTCACCCTGATGCATTGCTTTCTCGGTTACGCGTGGGCGAACCAAGACAGCAGATAGGTCACGGCCAGCAGTTGTCTTCGGAGTTACCGGAGCAGCTGCAGATTCCTTCTTAGTGTCATTTTTGCGACTAAAGAGTGCCATAAATAGTTATTTACTAGTTGGTCACACGCTTTTCCAAAACTTCTAGAGAAGCTTTTGGCTCAGCGATAACGACATACTTATAAGTTAGTAGATCAACCGGATTAACATCCTTGGCCATCACTACTTCTACGTTACCAAAGTTACGGAAGCTCTTCTCAGCTGCGATATCACGATCTGCCAAAACGATGACAGCTGCGTTCTTTCGCTTAGTGGCTAAGTCAGCGTTCTTGCTACCATCGGCTAGAGCCTTGATAGCAGCCTTAGCTTCAACCGCCTTTGGAGCAGCAAAGCTTAAACCTTCAACAAAGATAACTTCATCATCAGCCTGCTTCTTAGAAAGCGTTACTGCCAAAGCTTTGGCACGTACTTTCTTATTAAGCTTCTTGCTGTAGTCCTTCTCAGATGTAGGACCGTGGGCAACACCACCACCAACCCAAATTGGTGAACGGCGTGAACCGTGACGAGCACGTCCGGTACCCTTTTGCTTCCATGGCTTTTTACCACCACCACTCACTTCACTACGATCCTTTGTGTCAGCAGTTCCAGAACGGGCATTAGATTGCATGGATACAACCACCTCGTGCACAAGATCAGCGTTCCACTTTTGACCGAACAAAACGTCAGACAAAGTGATATCACCGGCCTTGGAACCATCCTGCTTAAATACTTGAGATTTCATATTTTAAAGATAATTCTTACGCGCTTAGGTTGGCTACGCCACGCACTTCTACTAATGTACCCTTTCGACCTGGGATTGCTCCCTTGATAAGGATTACGTTTTCATCTGGATTAACCTGGACGATTTCCAGATTCTTTACGGTAATACGATCAGCACCCATACGGCCTGCCATTCGCTTACCTTTTGCCACACGTCCACCATCCCCCGCTCCACCACCGATGGAACCAGGAGAACGATGTGAGTGCTTACGTCCGTGTGAAGCCATGTCACCACCGAAGTTGTGACGTTTAACTACACCTTGGAAACCTTTACCCTTAGAAACAGAAGAAACTGTTACCAAGTCTCCGGCTGCAAATACTGAAGAGTCAATTTTCTGACCTACTTCAATACCTTCAAGACTTTCCTCCTGAGAAGAACGAGTACGGAACTCTTTCACGAAACGAGCTGCTCCACCCTGGTGACCTAAATCGGCCTTACCAAGACGAAATTCTTTCTGCTCGCCTCCAGCTACCTGCACAGCCTCGTAACCATCCTTCTCAGTACTCTTCAAACCAGTTACGGTCATTGGAGAAACCTTCAAAATAGTTACTGGATGACAAGCACCCTGTTCATCAAAGACCTGTGTCATACGGTCTTTGGTGCCTAGAATAAACTTCATTCAGTTCAGCTTAATTTGATAATGTGTCTAGACCGGACACTTTATATAAATAAAGCGCGTTGCGGACACCAGTCACACAAACGCGCGATAGAGTGCCCATTGGTTCTCCAGAATGCAAGCACTCCTTCTACGAACATAGGTCTTTTATAGACTCGGCTACTATACTAGTTTTTATTAAAAAAGCAATACTTTAAGCTACATTCCCGGATTCTGTCGACTCCATTCGTAGAAAGTCACTGCTGCCGAAACTGAAGCGTTGAGTGACTCAGCGCGCGGATGCATCGGGATGGAAAGCTTGTGATCACAAAGCTCTAATGTCTTTTCGCGAATGCCGCCACCTTCGTTACCGATTACAAAGACACTTGGTCGGTCGAACTTAGTTTCCATTAGGTTCTCCCCTTCCATATCTAGACCGTAAATCCAAAAACCGTGATCTTTAAGGGTACGCAAAGTTTGATTAACGTTACCAACCGACACAATCGGCAAACGAAACACCATACCAACAGATGTTTTTACTACTGTGCCGGTCACAGGAGATTGTCGGTGTTCGGGAATAATAACGCCAGAGATGCCGAGCGCCGCTGCGCTACGAATGATGGCGCCCAAATTATGCGGATCTTGCACCTCACCACAAATAGCTACAGCTGGGTTGGTAGACATGTCCAGCTCAGACAAAAACTGCTTCAAGTCCATCAATAGAGCTTGTTCATCAAAAATACCGACCACACCTTGATGCACCGCTCCCCGACCAATAGTTCGGAGCTCCTTGTCGCCCAACTTCTTAACCGGTACGTTGTTTTTCTCCGCCAAAGAAACCAGCTTAGCTTCGGCCGCCGGATCAGTGATAAAGAGCTCGGTGATTGTTTCCGGTTTATCACGCAATGCTTCATACAAAGCATGTCGGCCGTAGATATAAACTTTCTCGGTTTTAGTCTGTGGGTTTTTCACCCGCTCAATATAACCTATATTTCCAATATGTACATGTAAGGGGTTGCAATATTTAATGTGTGTTGTAGATTACGAGTAGATGTAGTACCGCGGATGCTACGTCATTTTTGTACAACTATTTATTGAATCCGCAGAAAGTGAGTCGCGATGAAAACACCTGCAAAGATCGCCCGCAGGAAAGGATCTGCTCTGATTTTCGAGCGGAAACGACGCGTTTCACCGGGTGGGTAGAATATGAGGCTACCACTCAAGACCCCTCCAGGAAGGGTTTAGTAACTAGAGAAAGCTTGGCATAGTGCTAACTAAAACTACTACTAAACGATCCTGAAAATTTTGAGGCCTGATGTTAACTCGTCAGGCCTTTCCCTTTTAATATCTTACACATTACAAAAGGCC
>JBNLFP010000073.1:0-1840 GCA_050305595.1 Minisyncoccia bacterium | reverse complement strand
TGCGCTCTATAAACAATACCAAAACCGCCCTGTCCCAACACATCGTCAATTATGTAGTGATTTAGCTCAGTTCCTTTGGCAAGGGCTAATAAATTTTCGGTCATTGTTTATTTTGTCTCACTCTAACGGGTTACTAATAGTCTCTAGGGATTAAAGAAATAGAAAGCGAGCGGACAACTCGGAGAAGGAGCCGGTAAATACAGTTATGACTACAAGAAACAATTTCTTCATAAACTCTTAGCCTCAGCATTTTTTTAGAGATACTGCATACGCCACCGCTAAGGCAGCTTCAATTATGGTGCTCGGATTTATACATCCAAAGTGTAGGTGCTTATCGTTTTTATTCTAATATTCTAAGGTAGGTTTCCAGATTGATTGCAGAAATATCTCCCAAACCCAACAATCTGTACTTTAGTTCCAGTTCTCAGAAAAGACGAATTTATCTCAATAGCGATAGGTTTTCAACCGCTCGATATTTGTTCAAAGGGATAACGCCTTGAAAGACATAAGGGCAAACCGGCACGATAGCCAAGAGAGAAAAAATAGAGCTCTCAAGCATACCCGTCAGTTTTAAGCTCCCCCCAATAAACACTGCGAGCGTAGGCTCACTACCAGCGCATCACTACCCCCTATGCAGCTCAGCAGTCACCCATTAAAAAGTAGCGAATTCACAATTTCGGTGTCATTTCATCAGAGTGCGACAGAAAAAATCCATTTCCATTAAATATCAACCACTTAAAAACCAAACTCACTGCAAAGCAGACTACCAAAGGAAGGTTTAAATCATGCGAAATACACGGACGACACTTAAAATTCAGAGCAATCCAAACGCTTGTCTAAAATTCATGCAATTATCAATCTACTTTCTTAAATAACTAGTGTATAATGCGCGCCTTTCGCGCTTAGCGCCCAGAATTTCAGGTTTATTTTTAACCAGTTTTTTTAAATGTAAACATAGAGTAGAACAATGGCTGATTTATCTAAATACAGAAATATAGGCATTTTCGCTCACGTAGACGCAGGTAAAACAACGACTACAGAGCGTATTTTGAAGCTTACCGGTAAAATCCACAAAACTGGTGAAGTACATGACGGAGAGTCAACAACTGACTTCATGGAGCAGGAAGCAGAGCGTGGTATTACTATCCAGTCAGCTGCAACGACCTGTTTCTGGAAAGATCACCGCATGAACATCATCGATACTCCCGGACACGTTGACTTCACAGTTGAAGTATACCGTTCACTTAAAGTACTCGACGGTGGTGTGGGTGTATTCTGTGGTTCTGGTGGTGTTGAGCCTCAGTCAGAAACCAACTGGCGTTACGCGAACGACTCAGAAGTAGCTCGCATTATCTTTGTAAACAAGTTAGACCGTATGGGTGCAGACTTTTACCGTGTCACTAAGCAAGTACAAGACGTTCTTGGTGCCAACCCACTGGTTATGACTTTACCAATTGGTATCGAAGACGATTTCGTTGGTGTTGTTGACGTATTAGAGCAAAAAGCTTACGTATGGGACGACTCAGGTCTTCCAGAAAACTACGAAATTCAAGATATCCCAGCCGATATGGTTGAAAAAGCGGCTGAATACCGTGAAATGCTTATCGAAACTGCGGTAGAGCAAGACGATGACCTAATGGAAAAATACCTTGAAGGTGAAGAGCCTTCAATGGAAGACATTAAGCGTTGTATCCGTAAAGGAACTCGTGACCTTGCTTTCTTCCCCACTTACTGTGGTTCTGCGTTCAAAAACAAAGGTGTTCAGTTGGTTCTTGACGCGGTTGTTGATTACTTACCGTCACCAACAGAAGTTGATCCTCAGCCACTTACTGACGAAGAA
>JBNLFP010000072.1:0-7878 GCA_050305595.1 Minisyncoccia bacterium | reverse complement strand
CTTGAGCGAACATTGGCAAACTAAAAAGTGTGCCCAAAAAAGTGAATACTAATATGAGACAGGCAACTGGATAAAAGGATTTATTCCGACCCATTTTTATTACATTCATACAATAAAACATCAAACACTCTTAACTCGCGTAAAGTCTCTACTTATATATAAGATTCTCATTAATAGCGATTAATAACAATATGAAAAAGCAGCTTTTTGGGGATAAATATAAAATTAGCTCATTTTCTCAAGAAACGTCTTTAAAGTTGGTATATGAGAACTGTGTACGTCTTTGACAGATGTGATTAAAGTGATTTTTTTACTTTTTGGTAAAACACTAATAATTTTGTCTTTGTTTTGCCCGAGCTCTGATCGGTATTTTTTTGTAAATTCTTTATACCTACCTTCCTTGTCCGTATGGAACCATTTTCTAAGCTCGTTAGAAGGGGTTAATTCCTTTAACCATAAATCCAACTTCGCATCATTTTTCGCTATTCCCCGAGGCCACAAACGATCAACCAAGATACGTGTCCCATCTTTTGTGTGTTTAGCATCGTATATGCGTTTAACCTCAATTTTCATACCTGTTAAGTATACCAATACAAAATTTTGAATTTATTTAACTTCCAATAACACATGTAGAGAACTGATGGAAATTGTGATAGTCTATGAGCCACAAGATATTGCCGGATCGTCTAATGGTAGGACACTTGGTTTTGGTCCAAGCGATCGGGGTTCGAGTCCCTGTCCGGCAGCAAAAATAAACAACGCCCGAGAGGGCGTTGTTTATTTTAAAACTTGATATCTACTATCCTCTGTTTTTTGCAAAACAATCACGGCAACGTAAGTTGCTAGTATCGCGTGGTTCAAACGGCAACTCAGTGATAGCGTTATTACAATCGGCGCACTTCCAATCCCCTGAGTACATTTGCCGGTTGCTCCTATCTTGTTTTGGAGCTGATCCTTTTTCTTTACTATGACAATCACGACACTTTAAGCCATCTGTATGTCGTGGCTCAAACGGCAACTCAGTGATAGAGCCGCCGCAACTACTACATGTCCAATTTCCTTGATGCATATGCAAACCAGTATAACACCTCAATTTTTACAACCTGCGCTTTTTCCTCACGGTAAAGGTCCAAAACGAAAGAACTACAAACATGACAAGGAGAGTTACTAACCTCAGGTACGTCGATATGTCACTTTCTTGGTAATTAAGCACTGTTGACTCATTAGTAGATAACATTTGAAAATCTACTGAGTGTTTTTCGACGCCGTCCATAGTCTCTATTTCAACCTCAGCCACATATTCACCCGTACCCAACTAGAAAAAATAAATGAAATCAGTAAGACTAGAATAAAGCCTTTTGTAAAGATTTTCGGCTTAAAGGCCTCCATAATTACGCATTATAACGTAAACACTACGTAAAAACACGACCAGTCTGATCGTGTTTTATTCCCTAAACCCTCACCCCCCGGTTCACCACCCCACCCTTCTTGGTCTTCACGGTGGTGCGGTACACCGGTTCGTAGGTATCAGGTCCAGTTCTCTTCTCCACCACCATTTGGTAGGTACCTTTCGGTAGGATGGCGATGTAGCGACCAAACTTGTCGATCAAACGATGAGATCGTTCAGTCCCGTCTTGCCAGTAGAAGCGGACGATACCGTATGAGAGTGGGTTGCCTTGTTTGTCTGTAATTTCTCCGTAGAGACGAGGGCGACCTTTGAAGAGACGGACTAGTAGCAGGATTATGTAGAGCATCATCACCGCACCGGTCCAAACAGATTGGTTAGACACAAACTGCCAGACCACTAAGAGAAGACCGCCGTAGAAAAGGAAATCGAAGATACGAATTAGGTATGGATCAATAGCACTGAAGGTAGTGCGTTTAGTAGCCACTTTGTCCACCTGGTTCCAGTCCACTCCTTCCGGATCAAGTGGGATGTTCATAGTCACGGCACCATCTTCACCAATAGTGAACGGCTGACCGAAGTATAGGTCGGTGTATAACACGTCACGATCGCGACCGCTCAGGTTGTTTGATGGGAAGGTGTAGTGGGTTTTGGCAGCTTTTAGAGTGTATACACCAGGGGTAGCGAGGAAGCCGTAACGTCCGTCTAGGTCGGTAATGGCTTCTTGAACTTGTTTGCCGTTTTGGTCAAAGAGTTGAACAATAGCCGGATCGAGTGGAGCTTTGGTCACACTGTCATAGACAGTACCCCATGGCTTGCGACGACGGCGAGCGGCGAAGAGACCGAGTAGATTAAACCAAGTGTGAGAAACCACCCGACCAAGATCAGTCACACTAAACGGAATATTAAAGAGACTTGGTAGGGCTAAGACGGCTCCGGTAACGGCTCCGGTATTAACCACGATAGACTGCATTGATTCTGGTAACGGTGGGGTTGGAATAACGAGTGGTTCTTTGTATTCCTCGAGCTGGGTCGCGTCAGCCGCTAGGGCCACCTGACCACCAGACAGAGCGTTCAAAACCACTCTATATTTGCCTGTCTCAAATGGTTCATACATGGTCACTGCGGTGACTGAGCTGTTGGTAATAAAGAGGCGATCGCCCGCTAGTACCACCGGAGACGAGCCGACACCTGGATTCCAGAAAGTATCTGGTTGTATATCGTCATCAGTGTCGATCATAATACCGTCCTCCACGGTGGCAACCGGAGCCGATGAACCATCGGTGTCTTGATATACACCATCAACATACTGTTCATTGTTGCCGTCGTTGTCGATGTCTTCCTCAACCACTTCCGCTGGTACACCGATACAAGCGGTCATCTCCGCGGCGGTGAAGGTGATGGTTTCTTCACCTTGATCAGCAAAGACGAAGCGGTAGGTTAGGTCGGAAGCGGTTAGTGGATCCACATCGATGTACCACGGAGCGTTGGCGTTGGTGGTGGCAACGATGGCGTTATGACCGCTACCGATTTGGCGGTAGATGGTAGCGGAAATATTATGGTTCCAAGAGAAGGCACGGCTGCAGTCTTCGGCTAGACCAGACTGGATGGTAAGGGGTTCTGGTGGTTCGGGGGTAGTTGGGGTGTCGGTACCACCTCCAGTATCACCAGAGGTATCACCGGAAGTATCGTCTGTCGGTTCGTCGGTCGGTTCTTCGGTTGGGGTTGGTTCCTCAGGTGGTGTCTGAGCCAGCTGTTTGTTTTCTTTGACAGTGACATGAAGGATACCATCACTATCACCGTCAGAGTCATATTTGATTAGTTCGTTGTTTAGGTATGCAATCGCAGTATCTTCACCCACGTTAGCGGCCACGTATTTGGCCGTATATGTACCATCCCCATTATCGGTCACGGTTGGGTAAGCGTTGTTTGCTCCAGATACGGTCACTGAAACATCGTCACCACCAGTTGAAACAGCGGTACCAAAGACGGTATACGCCACTACGGTTAACTGCACGACAGAACCTTGCTTGGTTTGCTTGGGGCCGAGCAAGAGTGAAGCTGCCGCTTTAGCGTCTAAGAAACGTTCTAACGGCTTGGGTTTGACTTTGTCCTTCCCTTTGCCTCCCCCTCCACCCCCTCCGCCTTTGGTGCTGGCGCTAGTTGAAGTGGTGGCAGTTTCGATACCGTCACCGTTTCGAGCAACAATTGTATACGAGTATGAATTGTTCGAAGAGAGACCGCTATCAGCATAACTGGTGGTGGTAATCCAACCACTGTTAGTTCCAGCCGTATCATTAGTGACTTTGTATTCTGTACCACTAGGGTTAGAGCCGCCACTCCAGGTGACGGTAATCTGCACAGCTGAGTCAGCACTAGCTGCTGCACTAGTTGGTGCTTCCGCTAAAGTGTATCCAGTTTTAGCGGTGGTGGTAGCGGTGTTGGTAGCGACGTCGGTCACACCGGTGGTGAAGGAATATTGTGTGTTAGGGGTGAGGCTTGATAGTGTCCAAGTGGTGGTGGTAGTGGCACCAGTAGCGGAACCAGTGATTGATTCGTACCAAGTGTATGGGGTACTGGTTAGACCACTGGCAGCATCTGATGCTCCAGAGATGGTAGCGGTTAGAGATGAGGTGGTGGTAGCGGAAAGAGCGATCGAACCGGTGGTTGGAGCGGTAGCGTCTAATTTGAAGGCGATGGAGCCAGAGTTAGCAGTACTGTATGAGGAGGTAGCTTGACCATCACCGACTCTGACACGCCAGTAGTATGAGGCGTCGGATAGGGTTTGTCCGGCATAGCCGGTGGTGTATGTACCAGAGCTAGTAGCTTGTCCAACAGTGAAGGAGGAAGCTCCAGCTGCTGCGAAAGCGGAAGAGTAGTCGACAACCGGTGAAGAGAAATCAGAAGAGTCATCGATTTGGACCTGGAAAGAGACGTTGTCACCATCACCATCTGCCGTAGTGAAGGTGAGTGATGGTGTATTGTCTGTTCCCCAGGAGCCGTTAACGTATGAAGCTGGACCGAGTGAAGATACGGTTGGTGTGTCATTGAAGCCCCAGTTCAGGTTGTTGCCAGAGTCAGTGATGTTTAGGCCGGTTGGATCAATAGCTGTACCAGTGTTGTTGGAGTCTTTGACGTCGAGGTATTCAAATGTACGGGTACCTTGAGGGTCGAACTTCCACCTTGTACCGTCAGAGCTAGAGCGGAGGGATAGGAGTTGACCAGCAGCACCTTGGAGGGTGGCGGTGTTAGTGATGGTGGTGGTGGAGTTGGCGGCGAAGGTTAGAGTGTCGGCTGCGGCTACGGTTTTGGTGAGGTTATAGAAACTGGTTTCTCCGTTGATTGATTGACTGGTGCCGTCTAGGGTGACGGTACCGGTACGAGGGGTGAAGGTACCATTATTAGTCCAACTGCCGGCGACGTTGATGTTGCAGGGTGAACCAGAACAACCGGTTGAGGAGACGTCGAGGGTGCCGGTGTTGATGGTGAGGGAGCCGGAGAGATCCAAATCAACACCTGCCAAATTAATGGTACCTGTACCAGAGTATGTCGTACTAGCCTTTTCATTACCCTCGTATAAACGAGTGATGTCACCAGAAGATAAGGCATAGTTATACACGCGAACATCATCCATATTCCCGGTGAAAAAATTACCCAGAGTACTTGAACAACCGCCGTCAGTATCCATACCGATATAGAGTGGACAATAACCAAAATCAAGAGCAGTACCATTTGAACCAGTTGTTACAGACGACCCATTTTCCCAGAGTGTCACCGTACTTCCTTCCCTAGTTAATGCTACATGAGTCCAAGTATTTAAAGAGGCGGAACCTGCAGAAGATATGACGGAGCTATTATTTAAAGTAACGTTATAAGTTCCATCTGAACCAATGTAGAAAAACAATTCATTCGTACCTGAGGTGTTCGGTGACATGAAGATGGCAGGTGAACCTGAAAAAGAGGTTGGATATATCCAAGCAGCATAGGTAAAGTCACCGGTTGGAGTAGGCATTGAATCTATCACACGTAGACGATCATCAGAACCATCAAAGTTCAAACTATATGGGTCAGTGAAACTGATAGCTGATGGTGTTGTAGAGGTTGGTTGTGGAGTATTGTTTGCCCCGCCAGTACCCTGACCTACAGCAACTAAATTATATCCAGAGTTATCACTAAATGTACCAGCCGAGGATTCATCAAATTTCCAGTAAGCTAAAGTATTATCAAAACTACCAATTGCCAAGTTAGTGAAGTTTGTGTTGGCTGTTGTGGTTGCGTAAGCAACACTACTATTAGTAAATGAAACAGTCCCTGTATGGTTTAAAGTACCGTTGGTTTGTTCAAAATTTCCAGTCACCACTATGTCACTAGACGTTGCCCAGGTACCAGAACCAGAAAATATTACATTTGGATAAAAAGTACCAGCAGAAAGTGACGAATAAGAGCCAGAACCATCATATTCAACAGTGGCGCCGGAACTTATGTGTGGAATACTGATAGTTTCATTACCCTGCAAGCGAAGAGTTCCACCGCTGTTTATATTCCGACCCAAGCTAACGGTTAGATCATACCCAGACAGGTCAAGGGTTCCATTTACAGTTACATTGGCTAATGAACTGGAGTTAGCACCAAGATTTGCCGTACAACCTGAAGCCAAGGTAAATTGGGAGTTATTTCCAGTCTTGCTAATACTAATCGTACCAGGAAATTCACCAGTACAAGTAAAGGTACTATCGTCTGCTGTAGAACCGCCAGTAAAAGCTATTAGCTTACTTGAAGAAGATATAAAAGTAGCCGCTGGATCAATAGTTAGATTTCCTTGTATGTCTAAACTAGATGGATCATAGCTAAATGTAGAGCCACTATTAAGTGACATAGCTTCATCTATAGACAAACTACTACTTGCATTCAATGTTCCGCTTACTGTTAAACCATCAAACTGTCCGGACACATTTCCTAAGTTCAAAACTGCACCGCTGTTGACGGTCAAATAGTAAGGGATGGTAGTGGTACCTTCGGTAGTTACCTCACATCCTGAATTTAAAGCAAAGCTAGCACCTGCAATAGTTTTGAGAATCTTGATGGTTTTGGGATAAACACCAGTACAGGTGAACGCCGTGTCATCGCCAGAACTAGTGCTAATAAAGGTCAATCCAATTGTAGTGGAAGCAAAAGTTGCCCCTGGTTCTATAGTAAAATCATCGTAAAACTCAACACTACTAGATGCACTGTATCTAAACGTACCAGTACTAAAGATAGTAAATGCTCTTTCAAATTGCACGGTGCTGCTAGCATTTAAAGTACCGTAGATTTGAGTGCTACCACCTGTGGTTCTGGCAATAGCTCCAGTAACATCGTGTAGATTCAAAGTGGCACCGTCTGCAACCAACAATCTATACGCAAAATTAGAAGTGCCGCCTGTCGTCACTTCACAACCTGAATCTATACCAAAATATGCGCCTGAGCTTGTTTTATTAACAACCAAGTAACCAGGGAATTGGCCAGTACAAGTAATTGTAGTGTCATCCGAAGCAGATGTGCCGTAAGCACGTATTTCAGAAGAGGATGAAGCATTATAAGTGCCACCAGAAAGAGTAATGTTCCTATCCACACTAGTAGTACCCATGCCAACGTTACGAGTACCGGCTGACATAACAAAACTACCGTTACTGATAGTCATCGAACTAGTACCTTGTGTGTAAGTACCATCGGCTTGATTGTAGCCAGAAGAACCAACGGTAAGGTCTACATTTTGTGCAATGGTACCTGTATAGCCTGAATTAATATCAATACCTAATACAGCACCTGCAAAAGCAGCATCTGCCTCTGAATCAGCTGTAGAAGTACCGTCAAATGTAACAACGTCGGCCGAAGTAGGACAGATATCAGCTGACCAATTGGTACAGGTAGACCACAAACCGTCACCTCCGCCGTTGTCCCAAGTATAGGTAGCGGCACTAACAAAATTCGGTAGAAATAATAGGAATCCTACTAGTAAGCTAAATCCACATTGGGTTAACACGGGTCGCAATATAGACAAAATCAGCCTGTTATCCCCAGACATTAACGGTATTATACCTTATTAGCCTCGTGAAGATTTGTCTTTAATCCACAATTTTTCTCTTACTACGATGATAAGAAATACTAAAGCGATGAGCTTCGGCATTAGCTAACAGAATAGCGTCATGATGTTTTTTGAGAATACTTTGTGGGCCGGTTACCCGCACCGGTCGGTGTCTCTCATCTTTTACTACGGCCGCAACCGGAATAGCTAGATCGCGCTTTCGTAATACTCGCTCAGCTACATTTTTCTGTGCAGTTGAACCGTCCACTACAATAAGTTGCGGTAACGGCCACTCATCATGATATAAGCGACGTTCTAACACTTCACGCAGAGCCGCTGGATCGTTAGCTTGCGCCACAATTTGGATTTTAAACTTACGATACTCGCTACGTTGCATTTCACCACCCTC
>JBNLFP010000071.1:0-7277 GCA_050305595.1 Minisyncoccia bacterium | reverse complement strand
TCCCCCTTCCCTTCGCTTTCCGCATAATCCCAGATTGCCGCTTTGATAGAATCAATCGAAGAAAAGTCAGCTCCTTGTAATAGTTCCAAAACTTTTTCTAAACGTGGTTTTGCCGCTACCACAGAATCATCCTTCTTCCACTTAATCATTTCGACAGATACGTCAACCGGACCAAAAGCATAGTGATACTCCCCCGCCTCAGCTGCATCTCTTATGTCACCAAAAGTTTCAGCACGTTCTCTTATCACTGGTAGCAATTTTTCTATTCGCTCAGGAGAAAATTCTGGTAAAGACGTAACACTCTCCGGCCAGTAGTTATCTAGAGCCTTAATGTATTCTGTGTCACTTAGTTTATTTAAATGTTCCTTATTTAACCAACGAAACTTCTGTTGATCAAATACAGCACCCGCTTTTTGAATACCGTCTAATGAAAATTTTTCCACCAACTGATCCATAGTAAACACCTCCTCATCGGTACCAGGGTTCCAGCCAAGTAAAGCTAAATAGTTCACAATAGCTTCGGGCAAGAAGCCATCATTGAGATACTCTTCAACAGCTACTGCCCCATGACGCTTACTCATCTTACTTCGGTCAGGCGCCAGAATCAGTGGCAAGTGAGCATACTGCGGACGCTCCATCCCTAAAGCCTCTTGAATTAGTATTTGCCTTGGTGTATTTGAGATATGATCCTCTCCACGCAACACATGTGTAATTCCCATCTCGTTATCATCCACAACTACAGTGAAATGATACAAAGCATCATCAATAGAGCGAGCTATTACAATATCCCCCAACTCGCTGGTATCAAAAGTGATGTCTCCCCGCACTAAATCAGAAAAAGTAATAGTCTTGTTTGGATTTTTCAAACGAACCACTTCGACTGTTTCTCCTGGATTTTGTTTACTCTCCTCTTTTGAGATATAAAAAGATCCCTTCTCTATCCCCTCTTCTAAATACTTACGATAAACGTCTTTACGCTCAGACTGGCGAACCAGCTCTTCATTGTCCCATGTGATACCAAGGGCTTGTAAGCCCTTTATAATTTCATCTTCAAATTCTTTAGTGCTGCGGGCCTGGTCAGTATCTTCACTACGAAACAACATTTTACCGTCGTTGTGCTTGGCATAAAGATAGTTAAATAGAGCAGTACGAACCGTACCGATATGTAGGTGCCCCGTTGGACTAGGTGGAATACGTGTAATTACCATAAATGTATTTGTATATAGTTATCGCCTAAAAATAAAACTTTGCAGAATTATTAGAAATCCTTAATTTTGGGAGTTTTATTCGTGTTCGCGAGCAATGCTACGTAGTACATCAGCCAGTGTATAGGCCGCATCAGGTGTTGTAAAGGAGGAAGCTGCCTGACTCATTTTTTGGTAAGCTGCCGGATCACCAATGATGTTCTCTATCTCTGCCACCAAAATATCGTCACTTAAGTTTTGTTCCTCCAATACAACTGCTTGGGTATGGCGAGAATAAGTATAGGCATTCGTTCTTTGATCGCGACTAATGGCCTCAGGTATCGGTATAACTATTGCTGGTTTACCAAGTAAAGCAATTTCAAACAATGAGGTACTACCCGCACGAGTTACTACTATAGTGGCAGCCTGCATAGCTGCTGCGAATTGTTTACGTTCCAGGTGGCCAAAAGCGTAATAATGATTCAACATCTCAGGATCTTCCAACAAAGCTGACGCATCCGCAGTTACTTTTTCTAAGTGTGTGTCACCCACCTGATGTACTACAGTAAACTTTGTTAGTAAACGCGGCAAAGCTGCCAAGATAAAATTATTTATCCTTTCTGCACCAGATGAACCGCCCGTGACTAACAAGATTGGTTTATCGTTATTAATTCCTAAAAATTCTGCTGGGTTATTAACTGGTTGTAAAAAGGCACGACGAATTGGCATACCCACTTGAGTCACCTTCCCTGCTGGAAACAAGGGCGCAACTTCTGCAAAAGCTACTCCTATGTAACGAGCAAACTTGGCTGCCAACAAATTAGAACGACCCGGTACAGCATCTGATTCGTGCACCACAACAGGTATACGTAATAGTCGTGCCGCAATTACAACCGGCACTGTCGTGTAGCCGCCCTTACTCATCACTGCGTCTGGATAATGCGTCAGTAGTTTAAAGAAAGCACAAAAGATGCCGCCAACGATTTTAAACTTATCAGTAAAATTACGGAAAGATCTATACATACGCTGCTTCCCTGCTGGACAGTAAGCATATGTGATATTTAAATCAGTGAGAGCCTGTTGATTGTACGGCTCTGGACCCATGTAGATTAGCTGGCTATTTTCCCCTGTTTGTTTATCTCGTTCACGCACCGCTTCAGCTATCGCCATCAAGGGATAAAAGTGTCCTCCAGTTCCTCCTCCAACTAATACAATCCTCATAATAAGCGCATTATACTATATCTTCTTTTTTTGATATTTAGATATATTCAAAATTATTCCGACCGTACCAAGTAGCACCAACATGGCTGTACCACCATGACTAATAAAAGGTAGTGGCAGACCAAGCACGGGTGCCAACTGAATCATGGCGGCGATGTGTAAAAAAGTTTGCATAGCAATCAACGTCACCACACCCGTCACTAAAAGCGTAGCGAAGCTGTCTGGAGCATGCGACGCTAATCTATAACCACGTAATATAAATCCGGTGAAAATCATGATCATGATTAACGACCCAACAAAGCCAAACTCCTCGGCGTATACTGCAAAAATAGAGTCCCCTATAGGTTCTGGCAGATATTCAAATTTTTGAATACTTTGACCAAATCCTCTACCCATCCAACCACCGGAACCGACAGCAATTTGTGCTTGAATTGATTGATAGCCACCACCTCGTTGGTCTAGCTCTGGATTAATAAAAGAAGTAATACGACTCTTAACATATGGGTGTACCATCGCCAAAACAGCCACCAACAAAATTGCTGCCACCCCGCTGATCAGAAACGCCTTCCAGTGTCCAGAGTGGACAAAAAACATAGTTACTCCTGTAGCAGCCATCATCAAGAAAGTGTCTGTATCCTTCTGGGCTAGCATTACCCCACCTACAATAACCACTGTCGCAATAAATGGTCCCACCGTTACCAGTAAGTCACTCTTCTTTGCTCGAAAAGCGGAAAACCAAGTAGCTACATAGATAATAAAAGCTATTTTCAACACCTCAGAAGGCTGGAACGAGAAGCCAGCCACACTTATCCAACGACTGGCTCCCCCGTGTTCCATACCAAGTCCTGGAATAAAAACCAATAAAGACAGGAGTATCGCAAAAAGGAAGATATAAAAAGCATAACGGCGCCATATGCGGTAATGAATACGGCTAGTTAAAAACATCAAGAACAAACCACCACCAATTCCTAATATCACCTGACTAAATGCTACTGATGAAAAACTCGCTCCGCCTCGTGCCAAGAGCCCCAAAGAGGCTGAAGAAAAAACAAAAAAACCACCTCCAACTAAAGTCAGAACAGAGGTTAGCAAGATGCGATCAATTTGCTTTGGTCTAGCTGGCATAACGTTTGCAATTAAATCCCAACAGCCACTAACACGCCCACAACAGCCACAACAAATCCTAACACCCAGTAACGCATAGTCACCTTATGAGCCGGCCAACCAATTGCTTCAAAATGGTGATGAAGTGGCGCTATCAAAAGTAATTTACGACCGAGTATTTTCTTTGAAAGAATCTGAGCCACGTTAGCAACTACAGTTACGACTAAAAGAAAGCCGATGATTGGTAATACAGAAACTCCTTCTCCATCACCTAACACATCTGTCATGAATGCCACAATGGTCAGAGACATTGTTAGGGCCATGATCCCGGTCTCTGTCATATAGAAACGAGCCGGTGGAATGTTAAACCACAGAAAAGCCAAAATACCTCCAACTACCGTGGCACAAAAAGCTGCTATGTCGTACTGTCCCTGCACCAACGCAATAGCAGCATAAGCTGCAAATATGAATAAGAAAACTCCACCAGATAAACCATCGAGTCCGTCGATCACGCTACTCATGTAGACACACACGGCCACAAAAATAAAGAAAGGTATAAACCATACGCCGAGTATAATGTCGTTCCACCATAAAAATGAGACACTAGCGACACCGAGCTTGGCATAAAACCACCAAGCTGAAAACGCTGCAGTCGCACCCACTACCAACATACGTTGCGACAAAGGTAGTCCGCCGGCAAAGTGCTTACCGTCTCCACGAATAGTAAGAAGATCATCCAAGAAACCGACCGCAGCACCAATCAACAAAGCGGTCAGAGGCAGCCAGGTCTGTGCACGAGACAGGAAATTTAATCGCTCAAAAATAGATCCAGGAAATAACCAGTCAATTGTTGTAATCAAAAAAATTGTCAAAATTACACTAGCCCAAATTACAATACCGCCCATACGAGGAGTGTTGGTATCACGCTCTTTATGTAATTTATCGAACATGGGTGTAGCCCCGCCACCGTAGCCCTGACCCTTGCCGGATGTTTGTTTCCAAGCTTTATACTTATATAAATAGTAGGTTAGCGCTGGAGTAATAGCAATACCTAAAAAGAAAGCTACTGCCGTCGGAAAAAAAACTTTAATCAGAGTGAGTTCCATAAAAAATAATTAATCTCTTTAACAACCCTACTGTAACTGACTTTGGGCCGCCTCTACCAACTGTAACACATCACTCAGGCGGCCTTGGTGAGTTGATCCCAGGACCACTATAACTACCGGATGTCCTACCCCAACATCAAATGCGACCGCTAAATTACCGCCAGACAACACAGTATAGCCTGTCTTTGAACCAATTAAATTCGGAATTGCATTTACTACTGTATTTGTATTAGCTACTTGGTGTGATTGGCCGTTAACGTTGTATATAACGCCTCTAAGTTTGGTGGTTTTTTCTAATACTGCGGGTTGGTTAGCTAAGATATAGGTCAACAACTTAGCCACATCGTTGGCTGTGCCATAAGCGCCGGATTCATCCTCTGACAAATCTAAACCGGTTGGATTGCGAAAGTGGGTATCAGAAAGATTAAGCTCTTTTGCCCTTACATTCATAGCTTTAACAAAAGCTGTAGCGGGGTCAGATTTATCTAACTTCAAACCAGCCGCATAAGCTAGTGCATAAGCACCATCATTGGCTGAAGTGAGTATGGTTAAATCAGACAAATCAGAGAAGCGAAACACCTCTCCCTCTAGCAAGCCACTATCCCCGTCTTGAGCCACAGCTTCTGCTGTAATCGTAACTAAGTTGTCAGGCTCTACCAACTCACTAGCCAGCAAGACTGTCATTAATTTTGTCACACTTGCTAACGGAAGCACTTCATCAGCACCGTGCGCAAAAAGCACTTCGCCATCTCGTACATCTATCACTAAAGCTGCTTTGGCCAGTAAATTTAACTGAGTAAAAGGATTGGTCTCGTCCACGACCTCAGCAGTATCATTAGACACAGAGCCCACCACCGTGCCCACATTGTCGTCATTACCTAGACGAGCCAACATGACCGGTGTAGCACCAACAGAAAAAACACCAAGTAAGACAACTACCAGAATGGCTAATTGGTTCTTTACAGGCATGTGTGGAGAATCAGGATCGGCCGGGCCCAGTTGATCATCTTCGAGTATAATTCCTTCGCTCTGATCGACTTCTGGCTCCATATTGATACTAGTCTCTGTTTCGTTGTCGTTCATCGTATTACTCGTTATTTTCTAGTTGTTGCTCGTAATTTTCTAACGCGTTCATTACGTTAGCATAATCAGGCAATTCAGTCTTTTCTTTAATACCCAAGTGTCGCAATAATTCAGTAGTGATCTTAAACTCATTTTGCCTACCAGCACCGCTACGTTCTATCAATCCCCGTGTTTCCAGGTTACGTAAAATGTAAGCGGAGTTAACGCCACGAATCCTATCTATTTCAGCCCGACTTACTGGGCCGCGATATAACACTATAGCTAGCGTCTCTGCTCCAGCTTTACCAATATCACGACGTAATTCATCGCGTCGCATACCCTCAATCAATTCGTCAAACTCTTTATCTAAGACTAGCTCAACTTCTTTTTCTGTTTCTACTAAATTCGTCACACCATCAGACAACCTTTCCCTCAGTTTTTTCAGAGCAGTGTTTACATCGTCTTCAGACACATTAAATAACTTCACTAAATCTGACTTCTTCTGTGGGGCCGCCTTATAAAACAGCACCGCTTCTATCTGTCTATCTAGTGACATAAACCAGGCTATACTTTATTTATCCTCCTCGCTAACTACTACGGTTGGCTCTTCTTTTGTTTCCTGTCGCTTGGCAATGGCAAAAATATAAAAGATCTCTAAAAGACCCATAGTATTCAACACCAAAAGCGCAATAAACCACCACAATTCACCGCGACGGGCTGCTAACCACAAAGCCCAACCCTTCCAAACTATAGTCCAAACCACTAAAGGTAGGATTGTGAATACAGACAGTACCCCTAACCCAAGTAGTTCTGAACCACCATGATACATACCGTACATAATTCCTAAATTAAACTTATATTGCACTCAGTATAACACTTTGAGTTTTCCTCTAACTCAATAGCCACAGAATGACACTGACTATAATCGATGTTACACCAATGATGGTCGGTAGAACAAAACGAACATCCTTCCACCAAACATAAGGTCGTTCAGGAGCAACCACATCCTCTCCGTCCGTCTCGACGTCTTCTGCTACTGCTTTTTTAGACCCAATATAGAACCCTTGCACCGGACCTTCCTTAGACTCATCAATATGTGTACGCTTATCGTCCTTACCACGCACAATCTTAACCTCAATTCCCTCTCCTACTTCTTCCAGGTGTTCACCAACTTTCTTGGAGTGTTTACCCACAATACCCAGCGCTTTTTTTGTTTTTTTCCAAATGTTTTGCCAATTTTTAGATTTCTTCTGCATAGTGTTTTATCTTGCTTTCTTTACCAATACATCTATAACTTTGTTTACAAATTCTGTCGTCTTTTCGTCTTTTATAGAACCATCATCATTAAAGGTATCCTTCACGTTTGGAAAAGATAGAGCTTCCCGCAATGGTGTGAAATGCATCTCAACCAATACAGGTTTAATGTGGTCAATTAATCTCGCTCCACCAAAACGTCCATTAGACACACCAGCCATCACTACCGGCAAACCCTTGTAATGCTCCCAGAGTGAATCGAGAAGTATTTTCAACTCTCCTGGATAACCATGGTTGTACTCAGGCGAAACGATTAACAAAGCATTGGATTTCTCAACTATTCCCT
>JBNLFP010000070.1:0-3520 GCA_050305595.1 Minisyncoccia bacterium | reverse complement strand
GTTCTCGTACCACTTCCTCTGGTGTATCTAGATTTATAATGTCCACATTACCTCGATTATAAAAAGTCAGAGCTGACTCTAAAACTTCAGCTTCGTTTACCACTCGAGGGAAACCATCAATCAACAAATGACATTCATTATCTAAATGAGTGCGCATAGCATCTCCCCACAACGAAACCGACAAGAAGAGTGGCTGCAAAATACCAGTATTAAGAGTTTCTTGTACGTGACGTTCAGTATACCCTTCACCAGAGGCAGCCATAGCTCGAAAACGACGTCCAGTTTGGATATCCACTACTCGACGGCTGGTGTCCCTAGTTTTTAATACAGCATCTAGTTTTTCAATCTGCGTTCCCTTTCCGCTACCTTGTGGGCCAATAAATATAATTGTTTTAGGTGTCATGTTTGGTTTGTTTAATTATATTACCAATAATTTCCTCAAACTCTTGCTTGGCTTTTTCTAATTCACCATCATAATTGTGAATTACATAATCTGCGTACTTCTTAAATCCGCTTTCCTCCAGGTAGTGTTGGCGTCTTTTTTCTAGCTCTTCGTCACTTATTGGTGCCCTTCTTAGAGCACGTTCCTTCAATACCTCCCAGCCGCCAGCTTCTATGTAAACAATAGTCAGATGTGCCTCCGGTATAAGACGTTTAAGAGCTTCTACCCCCTGAAGCTCAATTTCACTTATCACAACCTGGCCATCTTGCAGACGATCAATCACCTCAGAAATAGGTGTGCCATACAGATTACCGCCAAACTCTGCCCACTCAAGAAAATCTCCTGTTTTGATTTTTTCTTCAAACTCTGGCCGATCAATAAAACAATATTCCTTACCATGTGTTTCGCCAGGACGTGGTGCGCGGGTCGTACAAGAGACAGAGTAGGTTAACTCTGGAAACCGAGCAAAAATATACCTAACCAGCTCACCCTTACCGCTACCTGTAGGGGCCATGATTAATACCAGATGTCCGGTAATGCCAGTCACGGGTTCATTCATTTCCCAGTAAGACTATCAATTATTTGTGCAAATGAAAAGCGGGCGGCCTAACAGGCCGCCCGCTTTTCATTTTAAAATTAGTACTCGCGTAAAGAAACTTGAGACTCCAAACGACGAAGCAAGTCGAGCACCACATTCACCACAATGATGAGTGCCGTACCACCAACCGCTAAAGCACCGATACCGGTTACAATCTGCATAGCTAACGGTAATACCGCTACTACACCAAGAAAACCAGCACCAACCAGAGTCAACCGAGTGATCAGCCCTGCTAGATATTCGCTAGTAGCGCTACCTGGGCGTAAACCTGGCACAAACGCGCCGCTACGCTGCAAGTTCTTAGACACAGCATCTGGATCGAATGTCACCGCAGTGTAGAAGAAAGCAAAGACGATCACTAGCACAAAGTAAACAACTGAGTACAGTGGTAGGTTGTTAGAGAATGAAGTTACTGCTGCTGCAATACCCTCAATCCCACTAACACCAAAGCTCTGCAATACGTTCACAATCATCTGTGGGAACAATAGTACTGACATCGCGAAGATGATAGGGATCACACCAGCTTGATTCAAGCGCAATGGCAAGAAAGAAGAAGTGCTGCCGTAAGTCTGTCCCCCGCGACTCTGTTTAGCGTAAGTAATTGGCACCGGACGTTCTGCCTCAGTCATTACGACCACCAAATAAAGTACCGCTAGAGCCACACAGACGAAGGCTACATAGATTGGTAGTTGCGCTGTTGTGTAACTGAAAGCCAACTGACTAATAGTTGCTGGCAAACCAGCCACGATACCAGCGAAGATGATGATAGACACACCATTACCAATACCGAACTCTGTTACCAACTCACCCAACCAGATGAGCAATAGTGACCCAGCCACAACTAGAATAATGTTGGTCGCGAATGCGAAAGTAGACATATTCATCAATACGCCCTGATTCTGAAGCAAGGTAAGGAAACCAAAGCCTTGTAGTAAAGCCAGAGGTAGAGTTAGAAGACGTGAGTACTGAGTAAACTTAGCACGTCCAGCCTCACCCTCCTCGCTATACAAGCTCTTCATGGCTGGTGACATAACTGTCAGCAACTGCATGATGATGGAAGCTGTAATGTATGGACCTACACCCAACATCACAATCGACAAGTTGGATAAACCACCTCCAGAGAAGATGTTCAATAGACCAAGGAATTGGTTGTTCTCGAAGAACTGTGCCAATACAGCATGATCAACACCCGGAATTGGGATGTTAGCCAAAGCACGAAAGATAAATAGCGCGCCCAAGATGAATAACAATCGGTTACGAATGGCCGGTTCGGTAAACGCTATTTTCAGTTTATGTAAGAATTTCTGCATAACTACGGTTTAAGTATGAAAGGGCGGGCGCGAAGTGCCCGCCCTTCATTATAGCTTATTATTTCACTTCCCCGCCAGCCTTCTCAATTTTCTCTTTGGCACTAGCAGAAACAGTACAGTCAGTAACAGTGAACTTCTTAGTTAAGTCACCCATTCCGAGCAACTTAACTGCCTGAACCTTCTTGCCCTTCTTAGCTACTACGCCTGCAGCAGCCAAAGTCTTAGGATTAATTTCTGCTCCAGTTTCAAAGTTCTTCTCAAGTAGACCAACGTTAACTGCAACTGGTAGAACGCGTTCTGCGTTTACGGTAGCCGCACGGTTAACACCGTGACCACGCAACTTAGGAAGCTTCTTGATGAGTTCGCGCATTTCTGGACGAGTTGAGTTACCCGCACGTGCGACCTGACCTTTATGTCCGCGACCTGAAGTCTTACCTCGCTTACCACCACGTCCAATGCGACGAGCACTAGCGCGACGAGCGGTTGGTTTTAATTCGTGTAATTGCATAATTAAGTATTAATTACGTGTAATTTGACTTACGCCTTAAGTTGCTTAAGTGCTTCAACAGTCGCACGAGCGTTGTTTAGCTTGTTCTTGGTACGAGTTAGCAACTTTGCAGTCACATCCTTCACACCAGCCAACTCAAGCACAGTACGTACTGAACTACCGGCTACCAGACCTCGACCAGGAGCTGGGATAATCATTACTTCACTAGAAGATACTTTCTTCTGTACATCGTGGGCGATATGACTCTTGTCATTCATTGGCACAGTAATCATGTGCTTCTTTGCATCACGTACAGCCTTTTCGATCGCTAGCTGAGTGTCGCCGGCCTTACCGATACCAACACCAACACGCCCCTTCTTGTCTCCGATCACCATTGATACAGAGAAAGAGAAACGACGACCACCGGCCATAAAGACAACCAGTCAGGCCCTTCTCCTTTCACCAAAATCGACTGATAGGCTGAAGTAAGATTGGCCATTGGATTAAACTTAATCAGCGGCTTTGCTGGCTCAGGCAAAATGGATGCGGGATAAACAATGGGGGTCAACCAAAACCAGAATTGCAGGACGACATTATATAATTGACCTACATCCCTGAAAAAAACATTGAGCACACCGATAACCATTCCAAGTCCAATGGAAAAGGCAATCTGGACAACAAGC
>JBNLFP010000069.1:0-5342 GCA_050305595.1 Minisyncoccia bacterium | reverse complement strand
TGCAGATAACAAGACTCAACGCATTAGCGAGAAAACTCACGGTCGCAATGAGATGGTGACTGTAACCAATGGTACCGAAACTAAGGAAATGAAGTATAAAAAAGCTGAGGCACTTTTGGCTAGCGGTGAGTGGAAGTTGGTTTAATTACTTAGTGTAATTAAAAACTAAAAAAGGTGCTCCATGGGGCGCCTTTTCTTAATTTCGTAGTTGCTAATTTGTTTAGGCTAATATAACCTGTGTAGGTTATGCATATCATCATTCACGTACTAACAGTAGCTTTAGCACTGTTACTGGCTTCTCAATTTGTGCCTGGTATTACCGTGTCTGGACTTTATATAGCTGTCATAGCGGCTATTGTATTAGGTTTGTTAAATCTAACTGTTCGGCCCGTATTATTCATACTGACTCTCCCACTAAACATTCTTACTTTCGGCTTGTTTTCTTTTGTGCTGAATGCGATGATCATTCTCTTTGCAGCCTCTTTTATACAGGGATTTAGTATAGCCGGCTTTATTCCAGCCATAATAGTCTCTTTATTGGTGGCGGTAGCTTCTGCGGTAGCTGATAGTATCAGTTAAAATATCAATTAAATAAAAGGATTTAATAAAATCAGCCTTGGCTAAAGGCTGATTTTATGGTATAAATGCACCCACTTATGTTTATTGATGAGCTAAAAATAACTGCTAAAGCCGGGGATGGAGGAGACGGTGTAGTACGCTGGAGACAGGAGAAATTTCGCCCTAAAGGGGGTCCTGCGGGCGGAAACGGCGGTAAGGGTGGCGATGTATACGTACGGGCAGTACGTGATCTTTCGCTGCTTAGTAAATACACCGGCGCTAAAGCATTTAATGCCAAAAACGGAGAATCTGGCCAAAACCAAAGCAGATACGGTCAAAATTCAGAAGATTTGTATATTGATGTACCAGTAGGATCTCGCGTAACTGATCTCGGACGAGGGAGGGTATTTGAACTAACAGAACCAAATCAAGTTGAGAAAATCCTAAGTGGTGGACAAGGAGGACTGGGTAATGAGTATTTTAAATCTTCTACTAATCGCTCTCCAGAGCAATCAACTAAGGGTAAGCCAGGAGAGGTTGGGGAGTTTTTCATTGAGTTGATGTTATCTGCAGACGTTGGGTTAATTGGTCTACCCAATGCAGGTAAATCAACTTTACTAAATACTTTCACTAATGCTACTTCAGCAATAGGTGCATATCCTTTCACGACCTTAGAGCCACACCTAGGTGACTTGTATGGTTTTATCTTAGCTGATATTCCTGGCTTAATTGAAGGCGCATCAGAAGGAAAGGGGGTAGGGCACAAGTTTTTACGGCATGTACAGAAGACAAAAATGCTTCTACATTTGGTTTCTTTATCCGAAGAAGACCCCGAAAAGTCATATTATACAATTTTAAACGAGCTATCTAACTACGATAAATCACTGACAAACAAGGAAGAATGGATTATTTTCACAAAAAAAGACCTTATTTCACAAGTTAAATTAGAGACAATACTAAAAAGTATTGACACTAAGCAAAAGCGTGTGTTTGTAATATCGTGCAAAACTGGAGAAGGAGTCAAAGAACTACGTGACGCCCTTGTGTTACACCTTCGAGGCGAGTAATATGTAGCACATATGAGTACGCAAACACCAACCGAGTCACCTTATAAGGTTACTATCGGCATCGAAGTACATGCCGAATTGAAGACAAAAAGTAAAATGTTTTGTGGATGCAAGAATGATCCACATGCAGCGGAGCCCAATTCACATGTTTGTCCGGTTTGTATGGCACATCCGGGCACTTTGCCAGTAGTGAACAAAGAAGCAGTTCGTAAAGTTTTGTTAGTTGGAAAATCTCTGCAAGGCGAGATCGCTACTTATAGTGAATTTGATCGTAAAAATTATTTTTACCCAGATATTCCAAAAGCATATCAGTTGAGTCAATATCAGTTTCCTTTTGTTAAGGGAGGAAAGTTGGCGGGAGTTGCAATTACTCGAGTACATCTCGAAGAGGATACCGCTCGTAGCCAACATACAGGAGAGACTAGTGCAGTAGACTTCAATCGGGCAGGAGTTCCATTAATGGAACTTGTTACTGAACCTGTAATTCACGACGCAAAGACAGCAGCTAACTTTGCAAAAGAATTGCAATTACTTTTGCGGACAATCGGTGTTTCTGATGCCAATATGGAAAAAGGGGAAATGCGTGTGGAGGCCAATATTTCTATTAGTGATACTGACGAGCTGGGTACTAAGGTGGAGGTGAAAAACCTTAATTCCTTTAAGGCTGTAGAGCAAGCTATTGAGTATGAAATAAAGCGTCAGGAAGCAATTTTGGCTAAAAATAAGGCTATTTTACAGGAAACAAGAGGTTGGAATGAGCAAAAAAGCCTTACTTTTAGCCAAAGAAGTAAGGAAACGGCAGAAGATTACCGATATTTTCCAGACCCTGACATACCCAAATACGATATATCCGAGATTCCAGAGTTTGATTCTCGCTTATCCGAGAATTTGCCTGAATTACCTCAGGAAACTAGGGAAAAATTTGAAAATCTCGGATTAGCGAGTAATCAAGTAGAGGTACTGTTGTCTAATGCAGGTCTAATGACTTTCTTTCGTGCGACTCTCGAACAACTCGACGGTAATAAAGATCTTATACAGGCAGCTGCTAACTATCTAACATCGGATGTGCTGAGTTTAATGGTGGCTGAGCCCACAATTAAGCTGGATAGCTTATATGCTATACAGTTCGTTAGACTAATCCAAATGGTCAAGGCTGGAGATATTAACTCCAGAATTGCAAAGGACTTGCTACAAGAAACTGTACTTGAAGGTAAGGATCCTGAAAATATGGCTAAAGATAGAGGTTTATTGCAAGATAGTTCATCAGAAACCCTTTTGCCTATTGTTGAAAAAATACTTTCTGAACACTCACCTATTGTGGAAGAGTACAAAAGCGGTAAAGAGTCCGTACTGCAATTCCTGGTTGGTCAGGGTATGAAAGCTACAAAAGGATCAGCTAACCCGGGTGTATTAGCAAAGTTGTTAAAAGAAAAGATGTCAGCTTAAGGAATTTAAATCTAAGTTATGCACACTCGCCACCTTAAAGGAGTGGCGAGTTTTTTGTGGTGAGCTATACTGTAGTTAGTTATGGAGGAAATCTCGGTAAAAGGAGAAATATACGTAAAAACGTCTATTTTAGCCAAAAAATTAGGATATACTTCGGATTATATCGGGCAACTTTGTCGTGCTGGGGCAGTGAATGCTCAGTTAGTTGGACGTAGTTGGTACGTATCTGAGGAGTCTTTGCGACAACATAAAAAAAATAGGTATCGGAGTAATCTAGCAAGCACCAAAAAAGAAATTAGAAAAACAAACCCTACAAAAGATCCGATAAGAGCTGCATTTGCCAACCCTGAATATACTAGAAAGGTAGTTAACTACGAAAACGATGAAGCTGAACTCTTACCTCGTTTAGAAAAGGGTGTTGAGAGCCCTGCAGAGTATGAAAAGGCTTTAAAAAACCTCGAAAAAGCTAAAAAAAGTAGCGGTCAGAAAAAAAGTGACCACGGCACAGGTTCAAATGTTCCTAAAATTAAGGTTATAAAAGAGTCTAACTTTAAACAAAGCGAGCGTAAAAGCTACATTTCACCCAACGTTAGACAATTATCAGCAGAGCAGCGTACAGTTGTATCAAGGTCCGAATTACGCCGCGAAAAGCCTAACAATAAGCGTTTTAGCAAACATTTTCTTACTGTAATTATGGCAGTTTCCTTGGTGTTGGTTGCTGCGTCTCTAATAGTAGCGAACCAGGTAGAAATAACTTCTAACGGTTCCATGCATTCGTCCTACGGAATCAGTGACAGACTTTGGCATACTATCAGACTCTACTTGGGTTGGTAGAAAAACGACGTACAACTAGTGTATTTTTTATCCCCACAAATTGTCATTTTTAGTAAGAAAAAAACATAACATCGCTTTATAATTAAAGGGATGTCAGATGATGGTAACCGTACCAACAACACTCACTTTGAGAATTTTAAAGAAGGCCTTGTTTCTGTAAAAGAGGCGGCCTTTTTATCCAACTACACCACTGCCCACATCTCCCGTTTGTTACGTCAAGGAAAGTTAAAAGGTGTAAAGATTGGTCACAAGCGATATGTAGACACGTCTTCATTGAATAATTTTCTTATCGCCATTAAGCGAGAAAAAAGACTAAAAGCAAAACAACTCAGTGAAAATTTGCTGGCAGAAAGAAATAAAGAAAAAACTTTTCAGGAAGAAATCATAACTTACACAAAGATTGAGGTTTCGTCTGATTTACAACGGCAAGTCTCTTCGCCCGTGAATACTCTGGCAACGATGCTTGAGGCAGCGATTATAACGACTTGTCTTTCGTTAGTTTTGGCTGTTGGTTTTGTGGGTGGATCAGAAAAATTAAACGTCACAAAACTAAACAGTGGTGTAGAAGAGGTGGCTGGTACAGTGGTCAAGAGCCTTGTCTTTGTTGATTCGTTTGAAACAGTTAGTGTAGATGCGCCGGAGAAATTACCGGCAGCTGCTTACACAGCGCTCGGTCGTTATGTGGATCAGGTATGGTGCGGCGTTAATTTGTTTGTAGATTCTACTTTTGAGTGTTACGAAGGAAATGAAAACACAGCTGTGCCTGAGGAGCGAACAGTAGTAACTGTTGCAACCTCCACAACAAATCAATACATAACCAACCCAGTCGAAAAAGAAACTATCAGAGAAGTCGTGGTGCGTGAAAACGTGATTGATACTTCACAATTTGTTACTTGGACGAGTTATCAAAATCAGATAGATGCCGTTATGCGTTCTATCGAGGATGGTGATTCTGGAAATAATGGTGGGGGTAGCACAGATTTAACAAATATAAATAATACTAGCCTAACCACAGTCACTTTGACTGTTTCTGGGGACGCTAGTGTGGCCGGCACTCTAGCGGATTCTTCTGGAACGGTTGGTACTGCCGGATATGTTTTACAAACTACAGCAACAGGAACGCAGTGGGTCGCTACCTCTTCCTTGGGATTTGTTACCGGTAGTGGTTTAATTTCACTCAATGGACAGACCGGTAACTCACAGACTTTTGCCACTTCATCATCAGGTGGTCTAAGTTTTAACGTTACTTCAAGTGGGGACATCCACACATTTACGGCCGGTCTTTCTTCTGGCTACGTCATTCCTCTGACTGCCTCCACCACTGAATGGGCCACCGCTTACGGCTGGGGTGATCATAGTGCGGCCGGGTACTTAACTACCGTTTCCTCATCGTCACTCTCCGCCGCAAACTGGACCAACGGCTACATCCTCCAAGCT
>JBNLFP010000068.1:0-2561 GCA_050305595.1 Minisyncoccia bacterium | reverse complement strand
GCCCTGTTACATAACCAGATGCAAATATAGCGGCCGCTAACAAAATATATAAAAAGTATTTCATATACATAGTGTACACCACTTCGTCCAAGTTTCTTTACTTTTTATAAAAATGTTGTATTGTTTTAACCGAATTAAGTTCTATCGATTTATACAAAGGAGACATCCTGTGAAGACCAAAGAAAAGTTTGAAATGAGTGCTGACGGCACTATCACCCAATGGGAAACCCCGAAAGGAACCGAACTGCTGTTCTTGCAGTCAATCATGCAAGGGAGTATGCCCAAAATCTGGGGTGGCGGCGCAGTTTGCCAACCAATCGTCCATACATCATTGAAAAACGGTGGAACAGCGTATGACTCTGATCTGTTTCCAGCCTACAAACCAAGTCAGCATACAGGACCTTTCATCGACGCAGACGGTTACACGACCGTTCTCCTCGAATTCGAAAATCCTAGCTCTTACTCTGTAAGTATCAAAGCCAAACTCGTCGACCCTGATACACTCGAACACCTGATCATATTGCGAAATGGTACAGTCGGGATCGAGTTGATGCCATTCACGCTCGATTTCCTACCGCACTTCGTAACAAATCAAAAAGATTATCAGGTGCGATTCAGAGACATGGTTATCAACGACGCACATATGCAGGGAGACCGGCCGTACTTTCTTAGCACGCCGGGCAGAGCAATCGTCTCTCTCGACCTGTCACATGGTATCGTCACCACCGAGATTACAGCGGGCTACACCCATCTCTGCCTTTGGTCCAAACACCCGAGGGACTATGTGTGTGTCGCACCGGTGTTGATCAATGATAACAACAAAAGTAACTGGTACCTCAGGCTGAAGCCTTACCAAGAAATCACTTGCGGCTGCACCCTTTCTTACCATCCATACAGTCACTGAATGGCCCGGCCGCGATGCGAAGCATCGCGGCCTTTTTCTATGTCTTAGTAAAAGAACATGTTAATATCACGGCTATTATGACAACTGCGAAAAAAGACTTTGCTGTATTTAAAAGTAGCGCTGGATTTGGGTTGCGTGCTTTACACGACTTCAAAAAAGGCGACCTTGTGATCGAATACACTGGTAAGAAAATCACTAATAAAAAGGCAGATGAAACTCCTAACCGCTATCTTTTTGCCCTAAACGACAAATACACCATCGACGGTTCGCCTCGCTCCAACACAGCCCGGTACATCAATCATTCTTGTCGACCAAACTGTGAGGCAGTCTACTACGAAGATGAGGATGAAATCGGTATTGAAGCTATTCGCAATATCAAAGCCGGTGAAGAAATAACCTACGACTACGGCAAGGATCACTTCGATGAATATATTAAACCTAAGGGTTGTAAATGTGAGAAGTGTAGTAAAAAAGTGAGTAAATAGTGAGTACCAGCCTGGTTTTTTAACAAAAACATGGTATATTCTTGAACACTAGTTAGAGAAATCTCAAACCCCTTCCCTAATTTAGCAATTAAGACCAGAACATCTGAAAAACTTCAAAAGATATAACCACACCCCAAAGACACGTATCAATAAGGCCATTCGGGCCGGTGAATTACGTGTGGTTGGCGCAGAAGGTGAAAACCTTGGTGTACTTTCTCTAGATGAAGCATTGAAAGCGGCCGATAAAGCTGGGATGGACTTGATTGAAATATCTCCAAACGCTAAGCCTCCGGTAGCAAAAATCATGGACTTCGGTCAGTTCCAGTACGACAAAAAACGCAAAGCCAGCGAAGTGAAAGCCAAGTCTCATGTTACTGAAACAAAGTCAGTGCAGGTAAAAGTGATGACCGGTGACCACGACCAACAACTAAAAGCTCGCCGTACCGCGGAGTGGCTATCTGAAGGACACCGTGTAAAAGTTGATCTATTCTTATCTGGCCGCTACAAGTACATGGAGCCAGAATTCCTAAAAGAGCGCTTAAATCGCTTCCTAAAAATCATCCCGATTGAATACAAGGTAGCCGACCCAATCAAGAAAAGCCCCAAGGGTTTCACTGTCACGTTGGAGCGCGAAGGAAAAGCCAAGTACGAGAAAGGTAAAGTAGTAGAAGAACCAAAGAAAGAAGAAAAAATCGTTGAAAAGAAAGGTGCTACAGAACAAAAATCAAAAAAGAAATCTCTAGACGATTTGCTGGAAACAGGCTTGATTTAATAAGGGATTTACTGTATATTGCTCGGGCACTGAGCAGGCTGTTCTAGCCCAACAGCCGCCTAAAAGAAATCTCCCAATTTCTTAAAACTGATTATGAAAACAAACAAAAGTTATACAAAGCGAATCAAGGTAACGAAGAACGGCAAGCTAGTTGCACGCAAGCCGGGTCAGAACCACTTTAACGCTCGTCAGAGTGGTACTAAGCGCTTGTCTCGTAAGCGAACACAGCTACTTTCACTAAGTAAGCGTATTACTCGTCGTTTCCTTCCTAAGTCAGGAGCCTAAATTTAATTAATACTTAACTAACGAACTATGGCACGTGTAAAAGGAGGATTGATGGCACAGAAGCGCCGTCGTAATATCCTAGAACAAGTAAAGGGCTACCGTTTTGGTCGCTCTA
>JBNLFP010000067.1:0-7053 GCA_050305595.1 Minisyncoccia bacterium | reverse complement strand
ATAGCAATATCCGTAAATGGTGCCTGGGCTAAGAAGTATTTTACTTGTTTACGGTGCTTACCAATGCCAGGCTTGTTGGCTACGTACTCATTTCCACCCAGTTCACTTTCTATTGTGATGTCGAGACCAATTTCTTCCTTTAGGGCACGTGTAGCCCCTTCTTCCAGTGTCTCTTCCTCTCCTATTTTACTTTTAGATAACGTCCAGTGGCCGAAAATATCATGTACAAGTGCTAAGTAAATTTGACCTTCGTGCACCGCATACACAACAGCTCCTGCCAAACGTACGACCGGCATTTGCTCAAAAGGAACATTGTTGTTCTTCTTTTTCTTTACGTCATCTTTACCTGGCTCTCCTATTTCTTTGTACACCGCACCTAACACACCGTTAATGAAGCGGCTAGAGTTTTCACCACCAAATTGTTTTGCTAGTTCTATGGCTTCATTTATAGCCACTTTAGCTGGTACCTCGCCTCTATCAGAAAATAGAAGTTCATAAAGGCCAAGACGTAGGATGTTCCTGTCTACCGGTGAAATACGATCGATTGGCCACTCTGGGGCAGCTTTTTCAATTACTAAGTCTAACTCGCTTTGCTTTTGGAGAACGCCATCCAACAATTTCTCCATAAATGGTTTGTCGGTGTTGTTTGGGGCGAATTCCTCAATATTGCGCTCAAGAATTTGTTCAACTTCTTTTTTTTCAATCTCATTGAGATCCCACTCAAACAAACTCTGGAGAACTATAGAACGTGACAGGTGTCGATTTGCCATAAATATTTACTTATCTAACGGAACTGATTCCAGTGTATCACAACAAAGGCCCTGTATGGGCCTTTGTTGTGATTAGTTGTGTATTATTTCTTTTCTTCCTTTGGGCTATCTTCGTTTTCAACTGGTGCAGCAGATTCGGTGGCCATTTCAGCCATTTGCGCCTTTTGTTGGTTGATAGTCTCTAGCTTTGCTTGACGACGTGCTTCACGAGCAGTCTTCTTAGCTTCTAGATCCATAACTTGACGGCCTTTGTAATAGCCACACTCCAGACACATGTGGTGCGGACGGCGGTCAGCGCCACAGTGATCACACTTCGCCAATGAAGGCGCTTTCAAAGCATGATGTGAACGGCGGTTTTTACTGTGTGACCGCGTATGTCGCATTCGGATTACCATAGTGGCCGAGATTATAGCAGATGTATGAAAAAAGGCAATAGAAAACGGCCTGCTGAGAGCAGGCCGTAGGTGTTAGCTGCGTTTAGCTATTACGCAGCTTTTTCAAGCGGTGAACTCGTCATTTCTTCAAAGAAGGGGCAGTTCTTTTTCGGAACCCGAGTGCAGCAGTTGTATTTTAGGCAAAAAACCTCATTTTTCTCGCCAGTTTTCCTGGTGTTAAATCCACCGTTATAAATACACCCCATGCCAGTGGTGCATCTCTTTTTCTTTCTTTTCGACATCTGTCGTCCCCAAAGAAATGTGCTTTAGAACAAAACTTGCGCCGAATTGCGCAAAGCATCGGTTGGTTAATGAAAACCACCCAAACTTCACAATACCACAATAAATCAAGATAGCAACCGACTACAAAAACTCTTGCGGTGGATAAGTGAAAGTCCATATTTCTTTATATTTTCACGGTGCCGTTTTGTACCGTAGCCTTTATGTTGAGCTAAATCATAGACGGCAAACTCAGGTTTCTTCGCTAGTTTTTCCATATATCTATCTCTAGTTACCTTGGCCATAATAGACGCGAGACCGATTACAGGTTCTTTAGCGTCACCCTTGATAATCGTGGTTTGATTTGGAAAATGATCGGGAGCATGAAGTGAACCATCTAACAGTATTTGCACCTCCTCTGATTCGGTTACAAGTCTGTTTAAGCCACGGCTCATAGCTGTTCTGATAGCGTAGCTAATGCCTTTGTTATCAATTATGCTCGCCGAAACTTGATGGACACTGTAAGTAAGGAGGCCGCTTTTTTGCAGTTGTTTGGTGAGTTTAAATATATCTTCTCGTACTTTTTCTGAGAGTTGTTTTGAGTCATTTACATTAGGAATGAGCGACCAGTCAAAATCAGCAGGTACACAAACAATACCCACCGAAACAGGTCCAGCCAACGGACCACGTCCTGCTTCATCCACACCTACAAGCCATTTCATATTTGTTATAATACTCATTATGTCAGAAAAGCTACCGGAGGCCGAATTTATTCACTTGCATGTCCATTCTCACTATTCTCTCCTCAACGCCCTACCTACTCCTAAAGAGCTAGCGGCAGCTGCTAAGGCTGATGGTCAAACATCACTCGCTATTACTGATAATGGCGCTTTGTATGGTGCAATCGACTTCTATAAAGCCTGTACTGCTAACGATATCAAACCAATTATTGGTCTGGATGCTTTTTTAGCTCCTCGCACTCGTTTTGATAAGGAAACTAATATTGATAAACCTCGTAATCGTTTGGTTTTGTTAGCCAAGAATGATGCTGGATACAAAAATCTGATTGAGCTGGTAACTCGAGCTTTCGTGGATGGTTTTTATTACCGTCCTCGCATTGATACTGAGTTACTGGAGAAACATAGTGAAGGTCTTATTGCGATTATTCCCTCTTTTGCTGGTGAAGTCGCTTATGCGTTAAAGGATGGTGACGCTGAGCGTGCGGGTGAGAAGTTGGATTGGTATAAGCGTATTTATGGCGATAATTGCTATCTGGAAATAACTAATCATCCAGAAATTCTTGATCATAATGAAAACCAAGAACGTATTAAAGCTCTTGCTAAAGAAACTAATACCCCGCTGGTAGCTACACACGATGTCTACTATCTGAAGCCAGAAGACCGCTTGGCACGAGAGACAATGATTAAAATCCAAAGTGGTGGTGTGGTGGATACTAGCCAGGGTGGAGGTGATGAAGATTTTTCTTTCTTGAGTCAGGAGGAAATGAAAAAGCGCTTTGCTGATGTGCCTGAGGCTATCTCTAACACGGTGAAAATCGCAAATGAATGTAATGTTGAGATCGTGCTCGGTCAAGACGCTTGGCAATTCCCTAATTACATCATTGAAAGTGGAAAAGAACCTGATGATGAATTAAAAGAAAAAGCCTACGAAGGTGTTGAATGGCGCGGTCTGTCTCTTGAGGATGCAGCTACCAAAGAACGCTTAGATTACGAACTAGACGTAATTAAGATGAAAGGTTATGCCAAGTATTTCTTGGTGGTGGGTGACCTGTTGCGTGAAGCACGCGAGCGCGGAATTTTAACCACCATTCGTGGTTCGGTGGCGGGTTCATTGACCACTTATGTGCTTGGAATTACCAACGTGGACCCACTTGAATACAAGCTCCCTTTTGAACGTTTTTTGAATCCGGAACGTCCTTCTGCACCTGATATCGATATGGACTACGCCGACGATAGACGTGATGAAATTATTGCTTACGCAAAAGAAAAATATGGTGAAAATAACGTAGCACAGATCGGTACTTTCGGTACCATGATGGCTCGCGCAGCGGTGCGTGACGTAGCACGTGCTCTTGGTCATCCCTACTCCGTTGGTGATACGATCGCTAAGCTGATTCCGATGGGTAGCCAAGGCTTCCCGATGACTATCACTAAAGCTCTCGAGATTGAACCTGATTTAGCTAAACTATACAAACAAGATTCAGAATCACGCGAAGTGATTGATTTAGCGAAGCAAATCGAGGGACGTGTCCGCCACCTTGGTGTGCATGCGGCTGGTGTGGTGATTGCGCCAGAGCCTCTAAATCAGTTCGTGCCAGTACAGCCTGACCCTAAAACTGGCAAATATATTACTCAGTATGAGATGCACAGTGTGGGTGAAGACGGTGTTGGTCTTTTGAAGTTTGATTTCCTTGGTATCAAGAACTTAGCCATTCTGGCAGATGCCGTAAAACGCGTGAAGAAAATTCGCGGTGTTGATATAGATATTGAAAATATTCCCCTGGATGACAAAAAGACTTTTGAAATTCTAGCCAAAGGAGAAACCATTGGTCTATTTCAGCTCAACGGTTCTGGAATGACTGCTTTCTTGAAGCAACTAAAGCCTTCCACTATTCACGATATTAACGCGATGGTGGCCTTGTATCGTCCTGGTCCGATGGAGTCTATCCCGCAATACATTGAGCGTAAGCATAACCCAACTTTGGTGTCTTATCTTGACCCTCGTTTGGAACAAATTCTAGATCGCTCTTATGGTGTGATTACTTATCAGGACGACGTGATGATGACAGCTATTACCTTGGCTGGTTATTCATGGCTGGATGCTGACAAGCTGCGTAAAGCTATGGGTAAGAAGATCCCAGAGGTGATGGAAGCTGAGAAAGAAAAGTTGATGGTTGGTTTTATCGAGCACGGAAAGTTAACCCAGCAAAAAGCCGACCAACTTTGGAAGCTGATCGAACCTTTCGCCGCGTACGGATTTAACAAAGCTCATGCTGCTAGTTACGGTCGTGTAGCTTATCAAACAGCCTACATGAAGGCTAATTACCCAGTGGAATATATGTCAGCTGTACTTACGGCTGACTCCGGTGACACTGATAAAATTGCTGAGATTATCCATGAGTGTAGCCGCATGGAAATTGATGTGTTGCCTCCGGATATTAATGAATCCTTTGCCGATTTCTCCGTGGTACCAAACACCAACAAGATACGCTTTGGATTGACTACTATCAAAAACTTCGGCGCTGGTATTGCTGAGGCCATTATTGAAGAACGAAAAGCAAACGGCTCTTATGAGTCTTTGTCTGATTTTTTAACCCGGGTGCATGATCGTGGGTTGAATAGAAAGTCTCTAGAAGCCTTAATCGAGACAGGGGCCTTGGATCGTTTTGAAGATCGAGGATTGATGTACGGCAATATTGATACTTTACTTGCTTTCAATAAAGAATCTGTGTCAGCAAAACAAGCTTCACAAGACTCATTGTTTGGTGGTGATTTTAGTGCGTCACAATTGGTACTTAACAAAGATTATGGAGAGCCAATTTCAGATGCACAAAAACTTACTTGGGAGAAGGATTTGCTTGGAGTGTACGTATCCGGCCATCCTTTAGATAACTTCAAAGAAGAATTAGCTAAACGCGACAGTATCGATAGTATTAAGCAGGCGGTGGCAGACAAAAACGAAATTGCTATGGTGAAGATGAAAGGCCAGTTAATCACAGCTGGAATGGTGGAGACAGTGCGTGAATTACTGACAAAAAAGGGAGATAGAATGGCATTTATTACTATTGCCTCTAAGACTGACCAAATAGAAGCTACGGCCTTCCCTGAAACTTATAAAGAGCTCCATGACTTGCTACAGCCAGGTCAATGCATTGCGGTGAAAGGTAAACTACAGATCCGTAATGACGAGCCAGGTATTTTGATTGATCGCGTAAAGCAGCTAGCTTCAACTGAGTAGTTTGACATTGTAGACGAGCAGGTTATCATACGGAACAACAGAGATTGCTTTGGCTACCAACCAAAGGTCGAGCTTGCTCGGTTTGTCCTCTATGGACAACTAATCTGATCTAATGAAGTAATAAACCTCGGTGGAACCGCGGCCCGTCCGGCCTAGAATTGGCTTAGGACGAAAGTCGCCCGAGGGGAAAATAGCTTTGCTATTTTCCCCTCGGGCGATTTTTATTTAAAATTTACAAAATATTATGAAGGAGATTACAAATTTGGAGAAAAAACGTCATACTCTCGCTCACCTTTTGGCATCGGTGGTTAAGAAACAGTACCCAGAAGCCAAACTAACCTTAGGACCTGCAGTAGATAATGGTTTTTACTACGATATTGATCTTTCCGAAGGTGAACCTTTTGGTGATGATGACCTGAAGTCAATTGAGAAAGGTATGCGTAAGCAACTTTCATCCTGGAAAGAATTCACCCATAAGGAAATAACTGAGACTGAGGCAAAAGAAATATTTGCAGGGAATCAGTACAAACTTGAATTGATTGATGAAATTGTCGCTAAAGGTGAACCAATCACAATTTACACTTGTGCTGATTTCTCTGATTTGTGTCGTGGTGGACATGTTGAACATCCGGCAGAAGAAATTGACGCAAAATCCTTCAAACTAGATAAAGTAGCCGGGGCTTACTGGCGTGGTGACGAAAAGAACGCCATGTTAACTCGCATTTATGGCTTGGCTTTTGATACGCCAGAAGAACTAGCGGCATACGAAACTCAGATCGAGGAAGCGAAAAAACGCGATCACCGTAAGGTTGGAAAAGAACAAGACCTATTTACTTTTTCTGAACTGGTCGGTGCTGGTTTACCATTATGGACCCCGCGTGGAACTCTAGTGCGTCATTTATTGGATGAATATATATGGGAATTACGCTCAATGAATGGCTATCAAAGAGTGACTATTCCTCATATCACCAAGAAGGACTTGTATGAAGCTTCTGGACACTGGGATAAATTCTCCGATGAGTTATTCCGTCTTGAGACTAGAGAGGGTAAAGAATACGCGCTGAAACCAATGAACTGCCCGCACCATACGCAAATATTTGACCGCAAACCACACAGCTATCGTGAGATGCCACAGCGATATGCCGAGACCACTATGGTATATCGAGATGAACAGTCCGGAGAGCTGGGTGGTCTTACTCGTGTGTTGTCTATTACTCAAGACGATAGTCATGTGTTCTGTCGACATGACCAGATTAAGGAAGAGTTTTTCCGTATCTGGGACATGATAGATACTTTTTATGCAACATTTGGTTTTCAGAATATGAGAGTCCGTCTTTCTTTTCACGAGCCAAGTGAAATGGAAAAGTACCTTGGCACCAAGGAGATTTGGGATAATGCCGAGAACTCATTGCGAGAGATTGCCGAGGAACGAGATGCTAATTATTTCGAAGCACCAGGTGAAGCAGCAATGTACGGACCTAAACTGGACTTTATGGCGAAAGATTCCCTTGGTCGCGAGCATCAGGTAGCCACTATTCAACTTGATATGAACTTGCCTGAGCGTTTTGATTTAACCTGTATCAATGAGAAGGGTGAGAAAGAACGTATAGTTATGATTCACTGTGCCATCATGGGTTCGCTCGAGCGATTTT
>JBNLFP010000066.1:0-3302 GCA_050305595.1 Minisyncoccia bacterium | reverse complement strand
CAACTTACAGAATGGCAATTACAAAAGAAAAGAAACAAGAAATACTTACCAAGTTGGAAGGCGTTAAGAAAGACGCTGATTCTATCGTGTTCGTTTCCTTTAAGGGAATGCCGGTAGGGGACAGTACTGCTATGCGCGCTGACTTGCGTGAGAAAGGTGTTGGTTACTTTGTAGCCAAGAAAACTCTAATGAAGCGTGCCTTTGGTGATGCTTTTGAGGGAGAAATGCCAGTTCTAGACGGAGAGATCGCTATCGCATACAGCGAAGACGCAATTGCTCCTGCTCAGAATATCAAAGACTTTGCTGAAAAATACAAGGACAACCTTGCTATTGTTGGCGGTGTCTTCCAGGGCGTATACAAGAGTCGTGAGGAAATGACAGAAATTGCTTCTATCCCTCCACTTGATGTATTGCGTGGCATGTTTGTAAACGTGATTAATAGTCCGATTCAGGGTCTTGCGGTAGCTCTTAATGCTGTTGCTGATCAGAAGGAGGCTTAATTTAAATTGAATTATTATGTCAGAAGAAGTAAAGAAGGACGAAGTAGTTGAGGAGACTACTGCGACTCCAGAAACTGAAGAAGCGGCTACTGAAGCTGCTGAAGAGAAGAAGGAAGTACCAGCTGAGTACAAGGAGTTGGTTGAAAAGATCGAGAAGATGAGCGTACTAGAGCTACACTCACTTGTTAAGGTTCTTGAAGATCACTTCGGTGTTTCAGCTCAAGCTGTAGCGGTTGCTGGTCCAGCTGCTGGCGGTGGTGCTGAAGAGAAGGACGAGTTCACTGTTGAACTTACCGACGCTGGTGCTCAGAAGATCGCCGTTATTAAGGTGGTTAAGGAAGCACTTGGTCTTGGTCTAAAGGAGGCTAAGGACATGGTAGATGGCGCTCCTGCTGTTGTTAAGGAGGGTGCTAAGAAGGAAGAGGCCGAAGAGCTTAAGACTAAGCTTGAAGAGGCTGGTGCCAAGGTGACTCTTAAATAGATTTCATCAAAAATCATTTAACAAAAAGCACAGACTAATGTCTGTGCTTTTTGTGTGTAACCTTGGCACCAGGGCCGGAAGCGCGTGGTACAGAACCAAACAGTCTGGGAGACTGTTTGGTGCGCGAGCGCTAGAATTTGTTTAGTGATTCGTGACGGTGCTAAAGACATTTTTGCTATGACATTGGCCATTTTTGCTGTCTAGATTCGGTCCAAGCTGTCCTGTGATATAATCGCGTCACGATGGCAACGGATTCCCTTTCTATTCTGTTCGGCAGTCAGGCAAGAGTAAAACTGCTACGATTCTTTTTGTTTAACCCGTCCAAGTCATTCACTTTCGATGAAATTAGTAAACGGGCTCGTTTGGTGCGTCGCACAGCACGCACTGAGATGAATGCACTTGAAAAAGCAGATATCATAAAGAAGAAACAAGTGTACGAACAACTACCGGGTAGGGTAAAGAAAACTCGAGTACATGCTTATGTACTGAATAAAGATTTTCCTGAACTACAAGCCCTACAGACTTTCTTATTTGAAACAGCACCTATCAACGGTAAGACTTTACTCAAGCACTTACGTAAAGCTGGTACGTTAGATTTTGTGTGTGTCTCTGGAGTTTTCTTAAAAGAATTTGAACATAGATTAGACGTGATGTTAGCGATGAAAAAATTGTCTGACGCTAAGGTAGAAAGTGCTATACGTAGTCTTGAGTCTGAGTTGGGTATTGAAATTCGATACGCAGCATTCAGTACAGAAGAATTACAATATCGTGTTGGCTTGTATGACAAATTAACTCGCGACGTGTTTGATTACAGTCACAAAATTATCGTCGATAAGGCAGGTATTGCCGATGAAATAGTGCGGTCATAAGCATGAAAATGGCACAAAAAACACCAGTCCACGACTGGTGTTTTTTGTGCTGGGTCATTTATCATGTCATATACCCAATAAAGTGTTGACTTTATTTCTAAATAGTATAATATGGCGCTCACGTATATGAGTATTACTTTCAAGAAATCGTAGCGGACCTAAGATCGCAATCGCGATTTTAGACCGCATCACTGCGGTTTTTTTCTTGTAAAACTCAACGGATACGTATGTCATTTGACAACTACATATCCTAGATCCGAGTACAGGATACTCGGATCGAAAAGTCCTATCGGGTTCGACTCCGATAGGCAGGTTCGTACTACTTCGTTACTCGATATTGTAGTACGAACTCAGGTATCGTTTGTCGGGTTAAGACAATTGCACAAATCGGTGCGGGTCTTTTCGTCCCCGACAAACAATCAAACAATGCCTCTGCAGGTATGCAGAGGCGACACTCAAAAATTGTACATGCGGTGTACAGCATTCCTTGCAGGAATGTTAAGGGTGTATGGTGGATGCCTTGGCTTTACAAAGCGATGAAGGACGTGGAATGTCTGCGATATGCTTCGGGGAGGTGACAATCAACCTTCGATCCGGAGATTTCCGAATGGGGAAACCCACCTGCTTTCGGCAGGTACCTACGTATGTAGGAGCGCACGGAGGGAAGTGAAACATCTCAGTACCTCTAGGAATAGAAAGCAATATATAGAACTTTCTTTCTGATTATTACGACTTCGGTCGTGCCATTGTAATCAGGAAGAAGGTTCTTGCGATTCCCTTAGTAGCGGCGAGCGAAACGGGAACAGCCCAAACCATTTATACTTCGGTATGTATGGGGTTGTAGGGCAAGGTCGGCATTTAGTTGCGCGAAGTTACCAAATGTATGTATAGAGGAATGAGCTGGGAAGCTCGACCCCAGAGGGTAATAGTCCCGTACTTGAAATGCATACGTCTTCGTTGACCTTGTTCCTGAGTAGCCCGAGACATGAATAGCTCGGGTGAATCTACCGGCACTAACCGGTAAGGCTAAATATTTGTAAAGACCGATAGTGAACTAGTACCGTGAGGGAAAGGTGAAAAGAACCCCGGAGAGGGGAGTGAAATAGATCTGAAACCATACACTTACAAGGAGTCACGGACCTGCGGGTTTGTGGCGTGCCTATTGAAGAATGAGCCGGCGAGTGTATCTTCATCCCAGTCTAAGCGGCAAACCCGCGGAGGCATAGTGAAAGCGAGCGTGAATAGCGCGAAATAAATGGGGTGGGGATACGACCCGAAGCGGGAAGAGCTTGCCATGAGCAGGGTGAAGCGGGAGTAAAATCTCGTGGAGGCCCGAACCCACGCGCTGTTCAAAACGCGGGGATGACTTGTGGTAAGGAGTGAAAAGCTAATCGATTTCCGTAATAGCTGGTTCTCTCCGAAACAGCTTTAGGGTTGGCGTCGAGTGGTCCC